>CAIWMA010000562.1 GCA_903913645.1 uncultured Bacteroidales bacterium
AAAACCAAGTATCATGTTCCAAATATAATTCAGAATTTTTACCAGTTTGTTTATTTTATAACCTGGTATAAACTGAACTCTCGAAACAGGAACTTCATTAAGTACTTCATTTTGGAACAACCAGTTGCGATATCCGGGAAATATCTTTCCCTGTGGATAAGATGGATTCTTAGTTAGTACTGAAACTGAATATCCTTGTGCTTTCCATGTAAATACAAGATCATTGATAAGAAATTCTTCAGGAGCAAAAACTTCAGTAATTACCAGAACTTTATTAATATTTCCTTTTTTATTGAACATGGACAGTAATACAAATAATTTTCAACTTTAGGTTATTGCCATTTATTCAGAAAATGCTGTTTTAAAAAAGCAGTCTTTTCAATAGCAGTAGGATAATTAATCAGAACAGCTCTGTATTTTCCTTTAAATACAAATAAACTACCTGCTGCAACACCAATTATTCCATGTTGATTTATTATTTCTCCAATATCTTCCAGCGAGCCTGCACCTCCCATAACCGTAATTGGAATACTTATAACTTCTCTGATTTTATTGATCAGGTTCTTATCAAATCCTTTCATTACACCGTCTTGGTCAATAGAATTTATGACTATTTCACCGGCGCCAAGTTTTTGCATCTCAACAGCAAAGTTTATTGGGTCTATACCGGTTGATTTAGTTCCATTGTGTATTAATAATTCGTACTTACCTGTTAAAGGCTTTTTCTTTACATCCATTACTACCACTACACTTTGGTTGCCCACTCTTTGTGATATGGAAGTTATTAAAGCAGGATTTTCTAATGCAATTGAACTTAGTGCAATTTTTTCAACACCAAGATTAAATATTCTCTGAACTTGTTCAACCGTTTTTATTCCTCCACCATAACAAAAGGGCATTCTACATTCAATTGCCAGATTTTCAATTAATTTAAAATCGGGCTCTCTTCCTAATCTTGAAGCATCAATATCTAAAACAATAAGTTCGTCAACTTCTTTTTCATTGAATATTTTAACCGCATTTATAGGATCGCCAACATATTTAGGATCTTTAAACTTAGTTGTTTTTACCAGGCCTTTATTGTGGACTAAAAGGCAAGGAATAATGCGTGGATAAAGCATATCTTAAAGTTTCGCGAAATTGTGCAACAACTGTATTCCACCAGAATGACTTTTTTCCGGATGAAACTGAATTCCATAGATATTATTTTTGTTTACTGCACTGGCATATGTGATTCCATATTCAGTATTTGAAATAATATCTTCTTCGTTGTTGCAAATAAAGTAATATGAATGCAGAAAATAAAATCTTGTTTGTTCTGTAATGTTATCTAATAATTTATTATTCCTGAGCGGTTGAATACTATTCCATCCCATATGTGGTAAGAGGGTTTTAAATTGGATTCGATTTTCATCGAACAATTTTACCTTTCCATCAATCCAGCCCAATCCAGGTAATTTGCCTTCATCACTTGATTTGGCAAGCATCTGCATTCCAACACAAATGCCGACAACAGGAACTTTATTTCCCAATACCTGTTTATCTAGTTCATCCCGCATTCCTGAAGCATTTAGCTGGGACATAGCATAATCAAAAGCTCCGACACCCGGCAATATTATTTTTGTAGCATCTTTTAGATCTTCTGCTTTATGGGCAATTTTGGTCTGGATATTTAACCGGTCATAAACATTCACAAAGGCTTTAATATTGCCCAATCCATAATCAATTATTGTTATCATTTTTTTCGTTTCTTCACTTTTTCAACTCCTACCAAATGTAAAAATTTTGCACCGATTCGGAATAAGTTTTGTTGGTTTTTATAATCCCAATAGTATTTTTTAGGCATTGTAAAGTAGTAGCGGAGTTCTTCCGTAGTGATACCAAGTTTTATAGCAATATAATTAAATTCATCTTCAATAGTAGATGGATCATATGCGGGTTTATTAAGTTTCACTAAGGCTTCTTTCCGAGTCATTTGTCCGGTGAGGATTAAACTTGAATATTGTACCTTACGAGTATCATATCCGAATCGTTCCGGCAACCAATACCCCTCATAGAATTTTGTAAAACGGGATTCAAAATGTTTCTGAGGGTAGGGCTTCCACCCATATTCTTTTTCGAGTAAAAATATTGCATCCTCTTTTACAAATGGCATGAAGTTTAATGGTTTTACAACATTGACTCCCTTGATATACTTCAAATAAATTTTATGCCGAAATACCGAACTGAAAGGATAAGACTCCATTTTGATTGTGCCAAATTTTTTGAGAATATCTTTATTGTGTACCATATCAGTTCCATAATAAAACCATTCCATAGGATATTGTACACATTCTGTTGAAAAATTTCCGCCATTTAAAATATAATTAATCTTGTATTTTTCAGCAAAGTGATACAAAGTAGCCACAAAAGCATGATCTTGAGGAATATCCAGATGAGGAACACCTGATTTGAAAAACGCAAGCTGGAAATCTTTCATTTCTTCCCAGTTGATAACTTCAGTGTATAAATCAAGACCGAGTTTATCGATCATGACGTTAATATTATGAACCGCCAATTCTGAATTCCAGCCTCCATCTACATGAAATACCAGTGGCCGTAAACCAAATTCTTTGACAGCCAAATGTAACATATAGGAACTATCTACTCCACCACTTATTCCTAGTATACAATCGAAATCTTTTCCTTGGCCTGTTTCCTTAATCTTATCCATGATTTCGCTCAAGGATTTTTTACCCGATTCATCGGTATGCCAATTAGGTTTTACATTATTGTTAAAATCGTGGCAATGATCACAAACTCCATTTTCATCAAAAGAGATGTTGGGATCTGAAGAGTCCATTACGCATTTTTTACAGATTTGGTTATCTAAATTGCTTATCATTATTCTTTTCTGATAATTATTGTTCAATTGCATATTTTGCGATTTCAAAATACGAAAACCTTTTAATGCCTCTTTCTGTTGCGGTTTTCTTCATTTGATTTAATAAAAGTGGATCATTGTAAAGTCTTAGAATTATCTCTTTAATGTTGATGATAGTTATTTCATCAATAAAAAGACAATTTCCGCCTACATCGACATGTTGCATTCCTTCCCATCTTTTAAAGATGCAAGGTAAACCGAGTCCTACTGTTTGTTCCCATAAAACAGAATGGGTACCTGGATAAATAGCCAGATCAGATGCAAGTAATACATCATATATGTTACTTGTCGGCAACCACCCTATGAACCTGATGTTTTTTGAACCAGATAATAGATTTATTTCGTCTTTAATGTCATCATTTATTGATCCAAAAACAATTAACTTGATTTTTTGATCCAGTTCCTGTATGGCTTTCATTACCAAATGTATATTTTTCTTCTTGTCTATTTTTCCTCCGGTAACGATCAAAAAATCATCGTTTTCAATCCCATAGTAATTCCTGATCCTTTCTCTTATTGACTCTTTTTTGCTTAGGTCAAATAAAGTATCATCAGCTCCCAATACTAGCAGGTCTAATTTGCTTTCCGGAATGCCATATACATTTTTGAAAAAATCAACTCTTAACGGAAGTACCCCATAAAATTTCCTGACATATGATTCTATTCTGAGTGCGCACCATTTGTATATTATTTTGTGTAATATATGCTTTGATACCCAATTTGTTGCACTATTAATAAAATCAGTGTGACCATCGACGAAAAGTTTAACATTAGGGTTTATGCGAATGTAATTTGCAACTACTTTAATACTAATGAATTGAACATCATGTAAAAAGATAATGTCGGGTTTAAATTCATTAAGTATCTTCAAGATACCTGTATAGATTCGAAGTTTTCTTGCCACAAAATGCGGCAGCCATTTTACATAAGGTATTCGAGTAATCGGAATATTTTCGTTAGTATAATAAGAGCTGTCCTTTATGTAACCCAACCTGGTGTTATTGATAAATGTTTCAGTAGAAGCTAAAATATATACATCGTGCCCTTGTAGTTTATGCATTTTAGGTAAAACATTTTCCTGATAGCCATAATTGTCGATATAAAAAGCTGCTAAACAGCAATGTAAAATCTTCATTGTTTCAATTTGCTTAAAAATTCAGCCGGATTATTAAAATAGGGTGCATATTTTTTTAATTCGTTGTCATCAAATTCCCACCATTTG
Organism: uncultured Bacteroidales bacterium; assembly: GCA_903913645.1. Classification (GTDB taxonomy): domain Bacteria; phylum Bacteroidota; class Bacteroidia; order Bacteroidales; family UBA4417; genus UBA4417. The sequence continues at coordinate 4,146 of CAIWMA010000562.1, forward strand.
CTTTTTAACAATCCATCGATGATAGTTTTCTCAAACCGCTTTCTTATTTCTTTTGCCGGGTTACCTGCTACTATTGAGTATGGTTCAACATCTTTTGTTACAACACTTCCCATACCAATTACTGCACCCGTCCCTATTGTTATACCTTGCTTGATTATTACTCCATGACCAATCCATACATCATGCCCGATATAAGTATTTTTTGGAGATTTTAATTTATGCAGTGAATATTTCGCTTTTGTACTGTTTTTTCCTTCTTCGAATACAGGTGAAGTTGAAACATTTTCCATTGAATGCATTGCACCTCCAACATACACATCGTTAGCAATAGAGCAAAAGGAGCCTATATCGCAGTGCATTAGTTCGCAATTATATCCACAGAAAGAATGTCTTCCCATTACAGTCTGATAAATATGAGAACCAGGTTCAACCTTTGAAGTCTTATGTATTTTGCTGTTTTTAATTGCTCTGCCTTGCAATATTTTCAATACTTTCGAATAATAATATTCAATGTTTATCATTGTATTCGATGTTTTTAAAAATTTTAATCTGAAGGGCGCAGGAATGGGTCACAATTCCTATAAAATCTCTGGTCTTTTGAATTTGAAAATCATTTACATTCAAACCATTATTTGTATTGTGAAGAGTAAGATCTAAATTTAAGACAGGCAGAAAATAATTTGTGCCTCGTGTATTTTTAATCCTGGTATTTTTAATCCGGCAAGTTACATATAGCCAAACATCAGCGGTAGTTGGGCATAAATCATTAAATAAATTCATGTTTGGGACATCAGTATGATATTAATGAGGAGGGAAAAGCACAACGCTTCCTGATCTGAAAAAAAATATCAAAGCCTTCTCTCTTTCCGATTTTTTTTTTATGTTTTTTCAAAATAGTACTGTTTATCCGAAATTATAGCTAATGATGCAATCATTATCCAGACTGGAACTCCCTCAATATATGAACTGTCAATAACCGTTGCAAAAGGTGCAATGATAAGCATTGTTATTCCGATATATTTTGCTATAATATTGGGATTATAAATAGTTCTGACTATAATTCTGAAAAGTAGTATAAGAAACATAATTGCGATAATCGGGCCATATTGTATAAGGATTTCGAAAAATAAATTATGTGGAGCTGTTGCTAAAAGATTATTGATGTATTTAAGATTAATTTGAAAATTACCAGCTCCAACACCTAAAAAATAATGTTCCTTAAGCCTTGTCAGACCTGCACTTATAATGTCAGTGCGGGAAGTATCTTTTGTTAAACCTAATTGTTGCGCCCTTAAAATAATAAGGAAGAATAGATTCTGTCCAAAATATGCTATGCTAACCAGTAAAGAAAGGAAAAAGAAACTTAATCCGAAATTGTTAACTTTTTGTTTTCGTAAGAAGAATAGAAATACTATTAGTGTTATAGATAAACAAAGAAACGAGCCTCTTGATCCATTAGTAAGTATTATCAAAGCGCAAAGCATTATGACTAT
>CAIWMA010000563.1 GCA_903913645.1 uncultured Bacteroidales bacterium
GGACCTGGACAAGTCCTAAAACTGTCCACCTATTCAAATTTGAACTGTAAATTGTTTCCGAACTCAAAAGAACAAAAAAAGGGGGGTGGTGGATGATCAGTTACTGAATTTTGAATTTAAGTGGAGCGATAATATGCAGGAAGACGGAAACATTATGGATTTTTATGTGAATGGAGATGTGGCACCAGGAGCAAGGTTCAACTATGTATTTAAAGAAAATTGGTCTGCTGATCGTTACCATTTCGGTCAAACACCTCAGGGTATAAATTCTGGTCTGAAATGTGAGCTTTTCGAAGGTATTTTTGACACTATTCCTGCGTTTGATGACATGAATCCGACACAAACCGATTATTCTAAAACTATAGTCTTTCCAAATACGGCAGCAAAAAATTTCGGATTATTATTTACGGGATATCTTGATGTTTCCACCAAAGATGCCTATCAATTCCCGCTGAACTCAGACCTCGGATCAAGACTTTATATTGATGACCAGCTGGTTGTTGCATCCGGGAAGATACTGGGAGAGCAAAATGGGATTATTAAACTGATGCCAGGGAAACACTCATTAAGACTGGAATATATTACCAAAGAACAGGATCCAAAACTATTGGATATTAATATCGAAAGCTCTCAAATAGCCAGAAGCCTTATTCCATCATCCATGTTGTTTAAACAAAATGTGGCTCCTTCGGTATCCCTTGCATTCAATAAAATTCAGAATTACTATACTGCAGCCGATTCATTGATGGTAACCGCAGCTGACTTAGATGGCATAGTTTCAAAAATGGAAATCTATGATAATGATATATTATTTAGCCAGGAAACTATAACAGAACTCGCGGTAAATAATTTGCAACCCGGAGATCATAGAATCAATGCTATTGTAGTTGATAATGATGGTAAGGTCAGTGAATCTAACAAACTTCAATTTGAAGTCAGGTTGCCATTTCTCATCCCGGGCACAATTAAGGCTGAAGAGTATACCGCTGGCAAAAATGCAATAGCAATTGTTTCTACAGATAGCGATGGGGGTAAGAGCATTAAAGTTGCTTATGGTTGGACTGAATATCCGGTTAACATTCCTGAAACAGGAACCTATCAGTTAACCTTCCGGGTACCTGCAGCCACAGTTTCAAGGAAGATAAATATCAAATCCAATAATATTGACTTGGGAACCGTGGAGGTTGGAAACACCGGTACGACACAAACCTGGTTCAATGTTAGCATTGAACTAAATTTAACAGCAGGAATTCAGGTCTTACATTTTGACTTTGCAGGTGTGATTACTTTACACCGTGTAGATATCTTACTCACAACAGGACTGAATCCAGTGAATAAAACGGTAACCAGGGTATTCCCAAATCCTTCTTCTGACAATTTTACAATTCAAACCAAGGATGCCCTGGCAAGCCTGGATGTATTTGATATGCTTGGCAATATTGTCAGTCACTCCGATCCGAAAGAGAACAGCTTTGAAAGAAAAATCGGTTCAAATTTACACTCCGGAATTTATTTTTTGGTGGTTAGTTCGAAAAACGGATTAAAACAACGAATTAAGCTTATAAAAAACTAAATTTAGATATTGTTTAGAATCTTGTTGAGAGTATATTGATTATTAAATTAGTAGGGAGGAAGGTATTCCTGAGTAACGAGAAATTTAACGGTACAAAAACCATCAATCTTTCGTAAACCACAGGTGGTTTACCTGATGAAATTAACCGGTGATGTAACGTTTGCAACGCAGAGACTAGTTGTTATATAATAACTGATTTTATCTGTATTCAAAATAAATGAGAATTATAGCGACTACATTTTCACTTTTACTGTGTTTTCAATTGTTCGCAAATGCAAGCCAGACGAAGGAAGTGCGTAAAACGATTAACTTGAACGGACGCTGGGAGATTGCCGAAAGTAAAACTCCCGGATTGCCATCAATGTACACTAACTATATTGTAGTTCCCGGCCTGATTGATATGGCTGAAATTGCATTCGACAGCGTCGGCGTTAAATGTTCAAGAAGGAACTTCTATAATTACCACCGGACTTTTAATCTTCCACAGAATATACCGGCAAAAGCTTTATTGAAAATTCATAAGGCATCGTATGGAACACGCGTTTTCCTTAATGGCTATGAAGTCGGTTATAATCCCTTTTGTTTTACACCAACACTTTTCGACATCCGTGAATTTCTGAAACCCGGCCAATCCAACGACATAACGGTACAAATTGGTGCTTATTTGGATAATATTCCCGACACGATTCCAAACGGAAGAGATTTTGAAAAAATCAAATACATTGCCGGTATTTATGATAATGTTGAAATTATTCTTTCCGGCTATCCATTTGTAAACAATATTCAGATTGCGCCTGATATTAAACAGCAGCAAATCAGGATCCAGGCCGAAATTGAAAGCGATAAGGACGTTCCGGATTTTACCCTTGATTATAATGTTTCAGAATATAAATCAGCAAAGAAGGTTGGCCAGGGATTTTCGCCAGTTACGCCTCTGAAAAAGGGAATTAACATGCTTGATTTCACGGTTACGATTAAAAACTGCAAGCTCTGGTCGCCTGAATCGCCCTTCCTTTACAATCTCAGTATTTCAACAGGCAGCGACAGCAAAACCGAACGTTTCGGAATGCGGAGTTTCCGTTTCGATAAAGATACCAAAAAGGCTTACCTCAACGATAAGCCTTACGCCATGCTTGGAACCAATGTTTGTATCCATCGCTTCTTCGAAGACTCATGCCGGAATGCTTTGCCCTGGGATAAAAAATGGGTTAAAAAGCTCCATTATATGTTCAAAGATATGAACTGGAATAGCATCCGGTATTGCATCGGTTTTCCGCCTGAAGCATGGTACGAAATTGCTGACGAAACAGGCTTTCTGATTCAAGATGAATATCCATTATGGTTTGCATTCACCCCATTTAAATTCACCGAAAGTGCTTTTGCAACAGAATATACCCGTTGGATGCGTGAACGATGGAATCATCCTTGCGTTGTGATCTGGGATGCTCAAAATGAAACGACTACCCTTTTAACAGGTCAGGCATTGACAAAAGTACGTGGGTTAGATTTATCGAACCGTCCCTGGGACAATGGATTTGCAGCGCCAGAGTCTGATACAGATTGTATTGAATCTCATCCTTACTTGTTTATGCAGTATCACCAGCTTGACAAGCATAAAGCTGAACCGGAACAAGGTTTTATGAAAGAATTCTTTGATACTATTCGTATGCCGGATAATGATCCCAATCAGTGGACACCATTGAAACAAGGACGCTACGAAAACCCAATAATTATCAATGAATACGATTGGTTATGGATAAACCGCGATGGAACACCAACCACGCTTACTGATGGCGTGTATAAAACTCTTTTTCAGCTTGATTCGCTCAGCGAAAAACAACTTCGCATCACTCATGCGAAAAACATAGGGGTACTCACTGAATACTGGCGTTGTCACCGGGCAGCGGCTGGAATTTTGCACTTTTGCGGTTTGGGGTATTCACGGAGCAACAATCCTCGCGGACAAACCAGTGACGATTTTGTGAATATCAGAAAACTAGAATACGATCCATATTTCTTCAGTCTCCTCCGAAATAAATTTGCTCCACTTTGTATTATGATTGACAAGTGGGATAAAACCTATTCCAGGGGTGAACTAACAGTTCCGCTATATATCATCAATGATTTACCTGAAAAATGGGAAGGAGAATTAAAGTTAACACTCAGAAATGGTAAAAATCAGATTCAGCAATATGTTGCAAAGGTGAAACTTGAACCTTCAGGTCAAACTATTCAGGAATTCAAGATAATAATAAATGAAAAGTTTAATAATCAAGACGAATATGAGATGATTTCGGAATTAGTTTTTAAAAACGAAAAAATTACAAGCAGCAGGAAGTTTAGGTTGCAGTAATTACCTGTTTCATTGAAATCCTTCATAAAACTGAGATCTAGCATTTCTTTGGCAACTCATAAATTCATAATAGATTAGCCGGAATGATCCAAAAAGTCATAAATTCATGAATCATCTGAGTGGAATCCAAACTGTTTTGAATGGCTAAAAAAATAAATATCAAAGAAATATGAAAACAAGAAAACACTTTTTAGAAATTATGGAAATGCAGGGAAAAGTTGTCTTTGCCACTTTATTCTTCATATCCATACTGTTTGGCATGTCCGGCTGCAAAGGAAAAGAACCAGCTTCTGATACCTCAAAGCTGCCGGATTGGAAAACGCAGTTGGATGACCATATTTCAGAGTTCGGACATCGTAACTGGATTCTGATAGTTGACAAAGCATTCCCAGCGCAAAATACCGATGGTGTGATTACCATTGATACAAAAGAAAATCTTCAGGATGTGCTAACGTTTACGTTGAAGCAGATTGCAGCATCAACGCATGTTAAACCTATTCTTTATACCGACAAGGAATTTGCTTATCTGAATGCAGAACAAGTGAATGCCATTGATGAATACAGGCATGCACGTGCTGATATTCTTGAAAAGTATAGTCCCCGCGTGCTTTTACACGATTCTGTTTTTGTTAAAATTGATCGGGCATCGAAGTTGTTCAAAGTGCTTGTCCTGAAAACCAACGAGGTGATCCCTTATTCATCTGTATTTATTGAGTTGGATTGTAAATACTGGTCTTCAGAAAAGGAGAAAGCCCTGCGGAATGCTATGAAATAGAATCAATCTGACAATTAACGCAATTCTGATATTAAATTCATAAATGTATACAAACATGAAGACCAGACTTTTTGCAATCTTATTTTTAATAACACAGTGTTCACTTTCTCTGTTTTCGCAGGAAATGTTACGCGAAAATGCACATACTTATTCCGGGCAATATCTCACCGCCATCGATTTTCCGGTTGGTGCCCTGGGTGGTAGCGTAATCCGGATGAATGGCAAAGCGGAAAGGGAATGGTGGCATATCTTTAATAATTTTGAAGAAAGGGCTGGTTCAGGAAAGGTCCCCAACAGTTTCTTTGCAATTCGCACCGAACAAAATGGATCTTTGCTAGTTAGGGCGCTTCAAACCACTTCAGTGGGAGAATTTTCCGGCATGAATAGTTTAACATTCCAGGGAGAGTTTCCTTTTGGATGGTATGATTTTGTGGATAAGGAGTTGCCTGTTAAGGTAAGCCTCGAAGCATACAGCTTTCTGATTCCTATGGATCTAAAGAATTCGGCCGTACCCTCTGCCATTTTTCGCTATACGGTAAAAAATACGTCAGTAACCAAAGTGAAGGTGAGCCTGATGGCAACCCAGCAAAATGCAGTCGGTTTTACCGGTTATGATACGATTACCGGCTCCGGTAACAGAAATTGCAGGGGATATGGAAGCAATCAGAATACCATTGTTACCGAAACAGGGCGAACTTCCTTAAAAATGACCGGAACAGCAGGGAGTATGCAATTGTCAGGGTACGAACGGGGCATGACTGGAGATGCATCATGGGAAAGCCTGGCTTCTTTGTACAGTGATTTTTCGACCGACGGACAGTTGTCGGGAAAAATTCAGGCTTTAAGCCCGCAAGCCGGAACCACCGTTGACGGTGCGCTGGCAAAGGATTTTACCCTCAATCCCGGGGAAGAAAAAACCATTACGTTTGTATTAAGCTGGTATTTCCCGAAAGGGAGTTTTGGAAGAAAGGACATCCCGGCCTGGAATTTCCCCGAAGGTGGCAATCAGTACGAAAACTGGTGGACCGATGCCGGTGATGTGGATAATTATATTTTCTTACATTTCAGTGACCTGGATTCAAAAACCAGGCTTTACCACAATACGCTTTATTCGTCAAACATTCCGCGCTATGTACTCGATCGGGTTTCGTCAAATATCTGTATACTGAAATCGCCGACCGCTTTCTGGTTAAAAAACGGCTATTTCGGGTTATGGGAAAGCACCTCCGATCATGAGGAATGGTTTGGCAATTGCAAACATGTATACCATTACGCACAGGGACATGCACGGTTATTCCCTGAATTAGGAAGAACTCTCAGAAAACAGGATTTAAAAACCCAGACAGCGGAAGGATTGCTTCCTTCGAGGGACGGTGAGCTGAATAACGCCATCGACGGCCATTTCGGAAGCATACTGGGCGTTTACAGGGAGCATTTGTTGTCCGGGAATAATGATTTTCTGACTTCTGCATGGGCTCAGACAAAAAAAGCAATGGACTATACCATTTCAACATTCGACCCTGATAAGGACGGAATGATGTCGGGCACACATCACAATACCCTGGACTGTAATATTTCAGGTACTTCACCATGGATTGGATCCATGTACATGGCTGCGTTAAAAGCCTGCGAAAAAATGGCTGCTATCATGGGTGATGCCACATCTGCTTCATCATACAATAAAATCTGGACTACAGGAGTCCGGAACCAAAACGCACAACTTTGGGACACTAACCTGGGTTATTACAAGGAGAAAACCGAGAACCTGCCAAATACCAAAGTCATGGCTGATGCAGTTTCAATCGACATGCTTCTGGGTCAGTGGTGGGCAAACCAGCTTGGATTGGGACCAATTTACCCGGAGGACCGCTCGCGTGAAGCACTCCTGAAGATTTACAATTCAAATAAATTCACCGATACAGGTAGTGGTTATGTAGCAGCTTTCCGCGATTTCCTGGGTACAGGGGATACAGGCTGGCAAATGTTTAAGCACCCTGATGCTATACCCGATAATACCATTCTTTATTACAACGAAGTAATGAGCGGTTTTGAATACAGCATGGCTGCCACACTCATACAATACGAACTGGTGAACGAAGGACTTTCAGTGATTCAAGCCATCGCAAACAGGTATGATGGAAGGTTCAGGTCAACCGGCGAGGTACATATGGCCAATAATTCCACGGTATTTGGTTGCGGCAGCCCTTTTGGCGAGGATGAATGTGGCGATTTCTATGGCCGTGCTTTGAGCAGCTGGTCCGCTTTGCTGGCACTTCAGGGATTTATGTACGACGGGCCTCAGCAGACAATTACTTTTAAACCTGTATGGCAGCCCGAAAATCATAAGTCATTCTTCTCTGCTTCTGAAGGATGGGGCTTGTTTACCCAAACCCGCAGTAAGTCAAGCCAAACAGATGTTATCTCTGTAAAATATGGTAATGTAACTGTCAGGCAGATTGAACTGATGGTACCCGACAAGCATAAAGTAGGCCAGGTTTCTGTCAAAGAAAATAAATCCGGTACGAAAAAGGTTAAATTCAGCCAGTCAGGCAATGTATTAACCATAAACCTGGCTGACGGATGCAAGGTTACTGCCGATTCAGATTTAATGATTGTATTAGATTATAAGCTATAGCCAGTTATGTATTTGTAATCTAACTGGTACCTGGAAAATTTAAAAACAGGACCACAAAACTTTAATGTGTTACCTCTCCACCATGTAATTCTGAGAAAGCTGTAATTGTACACTTTTATAAAATTCTGAATTCCATCCTGCCCGGTATCATATTCTGAAAGAGATGCAAACTAAAATTGCTAGCCTGCTGATACTGGCAGGCTTTTTTTTTGAATTCAAAAATTATCACATTCACCGTATCTGGTGCATATTCCACTTTTAGGTCTTATTTTTTAGAGATTGATACAAATTCATAAGAAAAATACCAGAATCAAAAGGGAAGCTTTAAATGAACTGCATATTTTTACTTTATAATAAAAACTTTAACCGATAAGTACTACTTAAATGAAACACCTGCTTCTAATCTTATTTATATTTCTGATTACCAGCTCTTTTACTGAGAAACAGGTGAAATGGAGTGCCATCGGCGACTCCATTACCTATCTGAACGAACATCCTGAAGAAACCGGAAACCGGATAACAAAAGGGTATATGACCCGGGTTGTTGAAAAATTACCTCAAATCAGATATGTTAACAAGGGATACAATGGCTGGACAGCAAGCCAGGTTGCCAGCGAAATTAATAACCTTGGAATCATTTCTTCCGATGTTTATACAGTTTTTTTAGGAACAAATGACTGGTGGAGTGAAGTACCTCTTGGAACATGGAACGATTACCTTGAAAATACAGGGAATAGCACTTTTTATGGCTCTTACAGGATTATAGTCAACAAGTTGCGTAATCTGAATAAATCAGCAAAAATTGTACTGATTACTCCCATGCAACGCGGCGATTTTGTTTATATCGCTGATAAGAATAACAATGCCTGGGGATCGTATAAATTAAAAAATGGTCAGTCGCTGGCAGCTTTCGCCGAAGCAGTTGTAATCATAGGGAAACATGAGAAAATTGATGTGGTCGATTTATACAACGACAGCGGAATTACCCTTGAGAATATGGTAAAATTCAAACGTGTGAAAGATGAAGCCACAGGTCAGTACGCAAATCTTACCTATCCGGCTTACACCGGCAAACCCTTTAATCCTGACAAGGACGAATATCCGTATCCAAATGAAGCAGTAGCCATGACCTACGACGGCTTACATCCTTCAGATCAGGGGTATGAGATAATTGCAGGAATGTTGGTTAAAGTTTTCAAAAAACTAAAATTAAATTAACAAATTATAATAAAACCATAAAATGAAAAGAATTATTTTCTTTATTACCATTGCTGCAACCTTGCTTGCTTGCAGCTGTTCCAAGCACAAGGGCGAATCGTCATTATCCGAATTGAAGAAAGGCTTTCTAAATCCGCCTGATTCTGCCCGGCCCGGTGTTTACTGGTATTTTATGGACGGGAACATTTCGAAGGAAGCTATTACTGCCGACCTGGAATCAATGAAAAAAGTAGGCATTGGCACTGTTTTATTTCTCGAAGTCAATGTTGGTATTCCACGGGGAAAAGTTGACTTTATGAGCGAAGAATGGATGAATCTGTTCACCCATATTGTACGAGAGTCGGAGCGGTTAGGTATCACCATAACCCTTGGCGTTGGTCCTGGTTGGACCGGAAGCGGAGGTCCATGGGTTACTGGTGCTCAGTCGATGAAACATTTGGTTTTTAGTTCAGTGCAGGTATCAGGAAATGAAACCAAGCCTGTCGTTCTTCCAAAACCGGCACCAATGAATCCCTATTTTGGAGATGGGGCTTTTACGCCCGAGCTCAAACAAAAATGGCTCGATTACTATGAAGATGTTTGTGTGCTGGCCTTTCCAACTCCTGCCGGCGATTTCAAAATAAGCGATATTACAGAAAAAGCCTTGTATTATCGTGAGCCATACACTTCAAAGCCTGGTGTAAAACCCTTTCTTCCATCGATGGCAAAATACAGCGAACTGGCTAAAGGAACAGCCATTTCACCGGACAAAATCATTGATGTAACCACTTTTATGAAACCTGATGGCACGCTGGATTGGAAAGCTCCCAAAGGGAATTGGACCATTATGCGTTTCGGAAGCCGAAACAACGGTGCCGTTACACGTCCTGCTCCATTACCGGGTGTGGGATTTGAAGCTGATAAAATGGATACCACAGCCATTAATGCACATATGGCAAGTTTCACAGGGAAGTTGCTTGAAAAAACCGGAATGCCCGATAAAAATAAGCAGGGCGGATTAAAAATGCTGCATATGGATAGCTGGGAAATGGGAGCCCAAAACTGGACTTTAAAACTAAGGGAAGAATTCAAGAAACGCAGAGGATACGATCCGCTTCCTTTTTACCCGGTTTATGCCGGATTAGTTGTGGAAAGTCTTGAAAAAAGCGAACGTTTTCTTTGGGATTTGCGTCAGACGTCACAGGAATTGGTTATTGAAAACCATGCGATGCATCTGAAAAAGTATGCACAAAAATACAACATGGGCTTTTCTATTGAACCCTATGATATGAACCCTACTGCCGATATGGAATTGGGTGCTGTGGCGGATGTTCCCATGTGTGAATTCTGGAGTAAAGATTATGGATTCAATTCTTCATTTAGCTGCATTCAAGCTGCTTCCATTGCTCACATTGAAGGAAAGAAAGTGGTTGCGGCTGAAGCCTATACCGCCTATCTCGATGCCTGGAAACAATATCCCGGATCAATGAAAGATCAGGGCGACTGGGCTTTTGCTGCCGGAATTAACAAGTTTATGTACCATACTTACCAGCACCAGGTATTGCCAGATAATCTTAAGCCGGGAATGACAATGGGCCCTTACGGAGTGCATCACGACCGCAGCCAGACCTGGTGGCCCATGGCCGACGCTTATCATAAATATGTTTCCCGTTGTTCGTACATTTTACAGCAGGGACAAACAGTCGCCGATATTCTATACCTTACCCCAGAAGGAGCGCCCCAGGTATTTCGTGCACCGGCTTCTGCCTTAACGAAAGGAATTGTGCCGGACAAATCATTGGTATTTACGGCCAAGGAAGAAATGCTCCCGGGAGAATCAAAAGATGCATTTCTGCCCGATAGGAAAGGCTATAACTTTGATGGCTGCTCGCCTTCCGAAATCTTAAAAGCATCCGTTGTTGACGGCAAAATCGTATTCCCGTCAGGGGCTTCCTACTACATCCTGGTTTTACCAAAAACTGAAACCATGACTCCTGCCTTACTCACTAAGATTGAATCATTGATAAAAGATGGAGCTGTAATTATTGGAAATCCTCCACGTAAATCACCCAGCCTGGTGAATTATCCTGAATGTGATACGCAGGTTACAGCTAAATCCTTATCCATGTGGGGCGCAACAACCGCACCTTCAAAAATTACGGAACGAAAACTGGGAAAAGGTAAGATTTATTGGGGCGGCGATTACTCGAATTTTAACCTGCCTGAGCTTTACCCAAACTATGATGCCACAGCCATAATACTTCGCGAAATGGGTATTCCCGAAGATTTTGAATCAACTGGTTTGGTAAGATATACGCACAAATTAATCAAATCGGGCGAAATTTATTTTGTTTCAAACAAAACCAATACTGCCTTAACTGCCAACTGTTCATTCAGAGTAAGTGAAGGAACACCCGAATTGTGGAATCCTATGACCGGAGAAACGCGGGAACTTCCTGATTTCGAAGTAAAAAAAGGTCAGATTCAAATTCCGCTTCAATTTGAAGGTTCCGAAAGTTATTTTATAGTTTTCAATAAGGACAAAAAAGCAAAGCCAGCTAATTCAACCGGGGTGAAGAATTTCGCTCAACCCGAAGTTTTATTTGAAGTCAGCAGTTCGTGGAAGGTATCATTTAACCCGATATGGGGTGGACCTGAAAATGTTGTATTCGATAAGCTTGTTGACTGGACGTCACGACCGGAAGAAGGCATAAAATACTATTCAGGAATTGCCACGTATCACAATACTGTAAAGCTTTCTGAAAATGTCACTGCAGATAAAAAATCTGATATTTACCTCGATTTGGGGGAAGTAAACAACCTGGCACGTATTCGTGTAAACGGAAAAGATATGGGCGTTGTATGGACTGCTCCTTTCCGAATCAAAATCACAGAAGCAGTTGTTACAGGCGAAAATAAGATTGATATTGAAGTAGCGAATCTTTGGCCCAACCGGTTGATTGGTGATGAAAAGAAACCTGACGACGGGATTAAAGACAACAAATGGCCTGAATGGCTGCTAAAAGGAACGCCACGAACATCCGGCAGATATACTTTTACAACCTTCAAACATTATAATGCAGATTCACCTTTGTTGAAATCGGGTTTAATAGGGCCGGTTAAAATACTGACAGCTAAGAGAGCAGGATAATAATCCAGCGATCTCTTTGAACTTGTGCCGGTTTTGCAATTTGCCCTCAGTATTGGGCTATTAATGTTGGAATTAATTACTTTATCTATATGAAAAATAGATTAATAGCAATAATGGCAGTTCTTTGGTGTTGGCAAATTGCTAGTGCTCAAAATTCAGTTGATCCGACTTACAACCCAAAAACTACGGGCGTGCCGTTTGCTGATTTGTCTGCCGCCGATGCCGCCATGAAACATATGGAACTTTTGCCGGTTTCTGTCAAGGCAGTTTCCGATACCAATCATATTTCCGGAACGGAGAACCTGATGAAGAGAGGCGGAGGTACAGTGAAGATAAATCACGATGGTTCCAGTGTGGCAGCTATGCCAACATTGATGGTGGATTTTGGTAAGGAACTGGCCGGGCGTTTACAGATTTGGGGAACGGCGGGTGTGGAAATGATTATCACCACCGGTGAATCAGCGGAGGAATGTGTGCATGAAGAACCTGCCCTCGACAACAGCGGCCCGTTCAAATTGATACTGGCAGGAGCGAATCCGGCGGTGACGCCTTATTCCGCATTCCGGTACGCACGGATTTCATTTCCATCAAATGTGGCATTGGAAATCACGCACATTATTTTCGACCATAAATATTACCCGGTGCAATACTGGGGCAGCTTTGATTGCTCCGATTCGTTGTTGACCCGCATCTGGTATGCAGGAGCATACACGGCACATCTCTGTATGCAGGAAGAAATATGGGATGCACCTAAACGCGACCGTGGCTTGTGGATCGGCGATCTGCAAATTACAGGACAAACAATTAGCAAAGTTTTCGCTGACCGGTTTCTGATGGAGTATTCCATCTCCAAAGTACGAGCCGAGGCGCAAGGTGACCGTGCACCGGCTGAATTGCCAATTCACGATGTGAACTCAATTCCCGGCTACTCAGGTTCATGGTTTTGCACCTTAGCTGATTTCCACCGGCACGTCGGCGATATGAAATTTCTGACATCCCAGCACGAAGCAATTATTTCTCTTTTAAAATACCAGCAGACGCAGTTCGATGTAAATAACATCTATTGCAACCCATACAAATGCTGGTCGTTTTGCGACTGGTCACCGGGTTTTGTGTTGGATAATCCGCTGACAACCGCCACCACACAATTATATATTATTCTGGGTGTCCATGAAGCGGTTTACCTTTTACACGAATTAGGTGATACGGCAAACGCGGAAAAATTCGCTTCCTGGGCTGACCAATTAATAGTTGCCGCACGCACCATATTTTATACTCCTGCCAACAAAGCATATGGCAATCGGTTGCAGATGAACATTATGGCTGTTTTATCAGGTGTTGCTACTCCTGCGCAATGCGAAGGAATTTATTCGCACATTCTCAAATATGGAAGCCCGGCATGGACCGTCGAGCCGGACCTCACACGGCACGACGATGATCCCATTACTCCTTACTATGGTTATTTTATGTTGCAATCGATGAGCAAACTGAAACAAAATCAAGATGCGTTAAATTACATTCGCCTCAATTGGGGCGATATGCTTCGGCGCGGTGCGACAACATGGTGGGAAAAATTCAGTCCTGCCTGGCCCGATGACATGAACTGGGCACTCGACCAGACGAATTACATGAGTTTATGCCACGGCTGGTCAAGCGGACCAACAGTTTATCTCACCGAAAATGTTCTTGGAGTCCGACCCACATCCGCTGGTTA
>CAIWMA010000564.1 GCA_903913645.1 uncultured Bacteroidales bacterium
AAGCAATTTTAACGCGCAGGAAAACTCGGTAGTAGTTGAATCCATCACACTCAGCTACCAGTTTTTCAACGTAATAAGTGTCGAAAGCCTGGCCAGTGGAGCATTTTCAGCGGCAGCAAGTATATCAATCTAAAAACAAAAGTATGCCAATCGAAATCAAGGAACTACTCATCAGGGCATCCGTATCAAACGGAAATCCGACGCAGCTTAATTCTTCTTCTTCCACATCAGACATCCTGAGGCTGAAAAAGCAAATCACAAAAGAGGTTACTGAAAGTGTTTTGAAAACGTTGAAACAAAAAAGTGAGCGATGATAACCAGCGGATTCGGGAAACATGAAAAACTGAAAATTCAGTCGTATTCCGATAAAGGATTTGCGAATCCTGTCGGCACTGCGTTTGAAGTGACCATCAATCCCGAAACATATACCACCAAACACCGGATTGAATTTTCGGACACCCAGGCACCAGGAACTTCCATGCCTATTCTGAAGTTCAATAAAATAACTGCCCAAGAAATCACATTCGATTTCCTGTTCGACAGCACCGGTGTAATCAGGGATGCAGATCCATTAAGTTTGGGCATTGCGGATCCTTTTGCAAAGCCAAAATCGGTTGCCGATGAAATTGATGCTTTCCGCAAAAATATAATTCAATACAAGAAAGACATTCACCGGCCTTACTTCCTGAAAATTCACTGGGGAACGCTTCTTTTCAAATGTGTGCTTACCAACCTGGATATTGAATACAAGCTCTTCAAATCCGATGGAACACCTATTCGAGCTATCGCTAAATGTACCTTTAAAGGAACCATCGAGGAGGATCTGCGCAAAGCGCTTGAGAACAAGCAAAGTCCCGATGTAACACACGAACGCCTTGTAAAATCAGGTGATAAGCTTTCGCTGATGACGCATAAAATCTACAAGCAGCAAAAGTATTTATTGCCTGTGGCAAGCTTTAATCAACTGGATGGATTCCGCAATGTGAAAACCGGAACAAAGATCTATTTCCCACCTGTAGAAAAATAAAAGATGCCGGAAACTACAAACAGCTCTAACAATGAAATCGGCGGCTTGGTAACGTATTCCTTGCTGGTTGACGGAAATCCTGTATCCGAGGCAATAGAAATTGTGAGCATAGCGGTACACCAGGAGGTAAATATAATTACCAGGGCTACAGTTGTTATCGTGGATGGCGATCCGGAAACGGAGGATTTCCAGGTTAGCAGCAGTAACCAATTTCTACCAGGAAAGAGCATTGAAATCAGTTTAGGCTATGATTCTACGAACGTAAAAGTCTTCAAGGGAATAATAATCTCCAACTCTCAGAAAGCTAATGACGACGCTACTTTGCTGATCGTTGAATGTAAAGATGAAGCTGTAAAAATGACACTTGATAAAAGCAGTAAGCATCATGTTAACTTATCAGCATCGGATATTGCGGAGAGCCTATTCGGCAAATATGGAATTTCCGGTTTAGACATAGCATCGTCTTCAATAACGCACAAGCAACTGGTTCAGTTCAACAGCAGCGACTGGGATTTTATGATCAGCAAACTGGATGCGGTTGGTTTGATGTGTATTCTGAACAATGGCGAGGTTAAAGTAAAAAAGTTTAAAGCTGAGCCCGATAGCACTGCATTGGCTGAATTTGGATATGGTGACAATATTCTTGATTTTGAAGGGGACATAGATGCCCGTGTACAATCGGAAAATGTGAAAGTGCTTTCGTGGAACTATACTACCCAGGAATTAGAAGATGATGAAGTTGCACTGAACCTGCGAAATGCTTCCGGCGTAACTACCGACGAATTGGGTACCGGACAGACAACTACGATACGTGCAAGTGGCAAAAAAGAGCCGACGGAACAAAGCGCATTAGCCAAGACCAAGAAAATCCGTGAAGTATTATCAAAAATAAAGGGCATCTTAAAATTCCCAGGCCGAGTTGCACAACCAGTGTTGGCAGGCGATTTCATTAAACTGAAAGGATTGGGCACAAACTTCAACGGGTCCGTATTTGTTTCGGCAATTGATCATGAATATAGTGATGGCGATTGGACAACCACCGCTACACTGGGATGGAGTGAAAAATATTTTTCCGAGCAGGTAAATCCGATGAGTGAAACAGCTCCCAGTGGTGAATTGAGTGCCGTTCAAGGTTTGCAAACCGGTATTATCACCGATATTATTGATGCGGATGGCGACTTCAGGATAAAATTACGGCTGCCCATGGTTGACAACCAGGAAGAAGGAGTTTACGCCAGGCTTGCAACGCTGGATGCCGGGAATAAAAGAGGAACTTTCTTTATGCCCGAAATCAGCGACGAGGTTGTGGTTGGTTTTATGAATAACGATCCGAACCAGCCGGTAATCCTGGGTATGTTGCACAGCAGTAAAAACTCAGCACCACTTAATCCGGAAAGTGCGAACGACAAAAAAGGATATGTTTCCCGTTCCGAAATCAAAATAATAATTGACGATGGAGAGAAGAGCATAACCATTGAAACGCCAGGAGGCAATATATTCTCGATGAATGATACGGAGAATAAAATTTCGCTTAAAGATTCCAATGGCAATAAAATAACCATGGAACAATCGGGAATCACAATTGAGTCGGCTTCAGCACTAACATTAAAAGCAGGTTCTACACTTTCCATTTCTGCTCCTCAATTATCTGCGAAAGCAGATGGAGAACTAAAACTGGAAGGCGGAGGATCAACAACGGTGAGTAGTAGCGGGGTGATGACGATTAAGGGAAGTGTGGTGAATATAAACTGATGATGCCGAAATGGATATGATGGACACAATTTTTTAAGTCCCAAATTCAAAATCCCAAGACCCAAATCCCAAGTGGGATTATAGAGAGTGTTTAAGTTCCTGGAGCCTGGAATTTGAGATTTGGAACTTGGAGCTTATTAAGAAAAAGGAAATTTAATAATTAACAAAAACAAAAATCTATGCCATTCGCCGCCCGTGTATCCGATATGCACCTATGTCCCATGATCACAGGACTTGTTCCTCATGTGGGCGGACCGGTATTACCAGCCGGTTGTCCAACGGTAATGATTGGTGGTTTGCCTGCAGCGCGTGTCGGCGACATGTGCACCTGCACCGGTCCGCCGGATACTATTGCTGCCGGCTCAGGTACGGTAATGATCGGAGGATCACCAGCAGCCCGGATGGGTGACAGCACGGCGCATGGAGGAGTAATTATTCTTGGTTGCCCGACTGTAAATATTGGAGGATAAAAGATGACAAAAATTATCAAATCATTTTTAGGCACAGGTTGGGGATTCCCGCCGGCGTTCAGCAATAAAACATCGGATGTCGGAATGCTGAGTGATGCGGATGATATTCAAAGCAGCCTTGAAATCCTTTTAAGTACGCGGCCTGGCGAACGCGTGATGCGGCCTGATTACGGTTGCAACCTGGATGAACTGGTATTTGAACCACTGACTACAACCTTTAAAACCTATATCAAAGACCTGATTTCAACAGCCATTCTATATTACGAACCACGCATCGAAGTGAACAGTATCGACCTCGACGATACCGGCGAACTGGAAGGACGGATTCTTATTGTGATTGATTACACAGTGAGTCCAACCAATACCCGGTTCAATTTTGTATACCCGTTCTATAAAAATGAAGCGACAGATTTAAAATGAGGTCAACAGAACTATTATAAGGAAATAAAAAGTATTGACGAACTGAAGTCTTAAATTTTAAAAACCGAGTAACCATGGCATGCACTGACAGAAATCCGCTAAACAGAGAAGGCACAAGCCAGCTTAACCGCGTGCTTGCAGCGCTTGACGTGCATTACGCTGATGTGGATGAACGCAATTCCGCCGATTTGATCCTGTTTGCAAAACGCTATGCAGCCTACCTGAAATATTACAACGAAAGCAATGCACCTGGCGGCACCTGGCAGCCACTGATGATGATGGATGTGAGTGTAACCCTTGC
>CAIWMA010000565.1 GCA_903913645.1 uncultured Bacteroidales bacterium
CTCAACCCGTTTACACTAATAGGCGCTACAACACGTTCGGGATTACTCACAGCGCCGCTTCGTTCAAGGTTTGGCATCAACTCAAGGCTTTCGTATTACGATGCAGAAACATTAAAGAAGATCATTGTCCGTTCGGCTGGCATCCTACATGTTCCGATTCATGACGATGCCGCTATTGAAATATCCCGTCGCAGCCGCGGTACACCCCGTATAGCTAACCTTTTGCTTCGCCGGCTTCGTGATTTTGCTCAAATAAAAGGCAACGGCACCATCGACCTTGCCATTGCCCAATATGCACTGGCGGCATTACAGGTAGATAAAAATGGCCTTGACGAAATGGACAACCGGATTCTGAGCACCATTATACAGAAATTTAAAGGCGGGCCGGTTGGTCTTACAACAATTGCCACTGCTGTAGGTGAAGACGCCGGAACGATTGAAGAAGTCTACGAGCCTTTCCTGATCCAGGAAGGATATATGATGCGGACGCCACGTGGCCGGGAAGTTACAGAAAAAGCTTACAGTCACCTTGGAAGGTTTAAAGGACCAGAAGCAGGGAAGTTGTTTTAGATGACGAGAAGCGGTTGGAGATTGAGTTGATGGGAGACAGGGAGAGGGGAGATTTGGTGACTAAGAGACTGAGGGATTTGAAGACTAAGAGATTGGGAGATTTCTGTTCGGTTATTCGATTTTATAATTTTTTCTCACGACTTCTATTCAAAAACCAAATCTACATTTTCAGAAATGAGCCCCAAAAAGCAACTTTCAGCGTTTATTAAGCAGGAAGCTGCCTCATTGGGGTTTGCAGCATGTGGGATTGCACCAGCGACACGATTGGAGGAGGATGAAATCCGCTTGAAGGATTGGCTGCAAAAAGGATTCCATGCCGATATGGATTATATGCAGAAGCATGCTGAGCTCCGTATAAATCCCGAATTATTGGTTGAGAATGCACAATCGGTCATCGTTTTCCTTTATAATTATTATCCATCGAAAATGCTGCCCGACGATTCTGCTTACCTGATGTCGGCCTATGCTTACGGCCAGGATTACCACGAAGTCATCCGTGAAAAACTGAACATTCTCATTTTAAAGCTCAAACAACAAATTCCTGAAATATCGGTACGTGGATTTGTGGATTCGGCTCCTGTACTCGAGCGGGCATGGGCTACCCGGGCAGGGCTAGGCTGGATTGGCAAAAACAGCATGCTTATCAGCAACCGTAACGGCTCCTATTTCTTTATCAGCGAACTTATTACCGATGCCAAGCTTGAGTACGATCTGCCTATGGGTGGTAATTACTGCGGCGATTGCAGCCGCTGTATCGATGCCTGCCCAACCGGCGCAATAACAGATTTGCGTGTTGTAGATGCCAATAAATGCATTTCATATCTTACCATTGAAAACAAAGGTGAAATCCCTCAAACCTTTAAAGAAAAATATAACAAATGGATTTTCGGTTGCGATATCTGCCAGCAGGTTTGCCCCTGGAACCGGTATTCCACTCCTCATCACGAACCCGCATTTGAACCTCCACCATACCTGATGGAACTCGGCAAAAAAGACTGGGAACAAATGGAGGTTGAACAGTATAAAGTTCTCTTTAAAAAATCAGCAGTAAAAAGAGCTAAATTTGCCGGCCTGAAACGGAATATTGAATTCCTTTCCGGATCAGATTAGATTGA
The DNA here is from genome assembly GCA_903913645.1 of uncultured Bacteroidales bacterium. GTDB lineage: Bacteria > Bacteroidota > Bacteroidia > Bacteroidales > UBA4417 > UBA4417. Next base: position 1,686 of record CAIWMA010000565.1, read on the forward strand.
AAAAGTTCTATGTTCCTGGTTCTATGTTCCAAAACCAGCACTGAGCACACAGCACTGAGCACACAGCACAATTTATATTGACAAATGAACCATATTCCCATGCAGCCACAGGAAAAACCTTTTAAAGTAGATATACGCTCCGAAATCGGTGAACTAGAAGGTGTAATTATTCATACTCCCGGTCCGGAAGTTGAAAATATGACTCCCGATAGTTCTCATAAAGCGCTTTACAGCGATATCCTGAACCTTCAGGTTGCATTAAAAGAATTTAACCAGTTCAGTGGTTTTTTATCGAAAGTAACCAAAACATTCCAGGTAAAAGACTTGCTTTCGACCGTGGTGCAAAATCCTGAGCACCGGGCTGAATTGTTGCAAGCCATAGCAACCAAAGAAAGGCTCGATGAATATACTATTTCGGAACTGATGAATATAAAGCACGAAAAGCTTTCTACCATGTTGATCGAAGGAGTAGAAATGCGAAAAGACAATCTTACACGTTTTTTATCAAAAGACCGCTATTCCATTGAGCCGCTGCATAATTTTTTCTTTACGCGTGATGCTTCAGTAGCTATTCTCGACAAAGTACTGATCAGCCGAATGGCAAGTCGTATCCGTGATCGCGAAACCATTATTATGGATTCCATTTTCCGGAATCACCCTACATTTGGCGTAAAAACCATACATCCAGAACAAAGCAGCCATTTCTGCAAGGAACTCAGCTTCGAAGGTGGCGACTTCCTGGTGGCCCGTGAAGATATTTTGCTGATAGGCACTGGCTTGCGTACCACACCACATGGCATCGATTTCATTATCGATTATTATAAAAAGAAAAAAGTACAGCGTCATATTATCATCCAGGAATTACCCTACACTCCGGAATCGTTTATTCACCTGGATATGGTTTTTACTTTCCTCGACCGAAACCAGTGTATGGTTTATGAGCCGCTTATCCTTCAGCCCACGCGATATCTGACAATCCATATTAATATTGACAATGGCGTTGTTAAATCTATCAGGGAAGTGGCAAATATTCCAACCATACTAAAAGAACTTGGGATGGAAATGGAGACATTGTATTGCGGCGGCCGTCGCGACAGCATGATACAGGAACGCGAACAATGGCATAGTGGTGCCAATTTCTTTGCAATCGCGCCAGGCAAGGTAATCGGCTATGGCCGTAATGTTAATACTATGGAAGAAATGAATAAGCACGGTTATGCCGTGATTAAAGCCAGCGATGTGATCCACAATAAAGTGGATATCACTAATTATAATAAATACGTTGTAACTATTGATGGATCAGAACTTTCGCGCGGTGGCGGTGGCTGCCGTTGCATGACGATGCCGGTGAGGAGGAAGGCGGTGGAGTGGTAGGAAATGGGGGTTGGGATTGGTGTTTTGGGAATTTGGAGACTGGGGACGGAGAGACGGAGAGACGGAGAGAAATTTGTCCGACATCTATTTCTCGCCCCATCGAAATCCTTTTACTTCAATTCCGGCCAATGCTAAAGCCCGGTTGGTTACGGTAGCCGCCAGTGCTTCAATAGTCTCTGGTTTGCTGTAAAATGAAGGTGTAGCGGGACAGATAATTCCACCGGCTTCGGTAACGGTTTTCATATTGTTGATATGGATGAGGCTTAAAGGTGTTTCACGGGCAACCAGTATGAGTTTCCGGCGCTCCTTGAGCATTACATCTGCGGCACGCGTCATAAGGTTGTTCGATACTCCTGATGCGATACGCCCCAGCGTTCCCATGCTGCAAGGGCAAATTATCATAGCATCGTACCCTGCTGAACCGGAAGCAATGGGTGAATAAAAATCATCCTTCTTATAAAAAATAAACGACAATTTTTCGAAATCTGAGTTGCCCAGTTCGTAAGTCCAGACTCCCTTTGCAGTATCAGAAAACAGAACTGCAACTTCTTCAATCTGATCTTTATAGTGCAACAAACTATCGAAGAGCACTTTAGCGTAAATAGCACCGCTGGCTCCTGTTACACCGACTACTAGTTTAATTTTATTTTGAATCATGTTTATTGATGGTCAAATTGTCATTCTTTTAAACGGATGATTTGCTCTATTCTGATTGAAAATTCCAGGAAGCAAATTCAAAAAGCAAAACTTCGAAGCCGTAAAGGATATTGATCTTATTGGGTTTTCTTTTGGGTTTTGAAGCTTTGGATTTTAGACTTAGGATTTACAGGATTATGAAGATCACAGTTTAACACTACCCTTCTTAAAGCTTGTAACTCACAAAAAACAGAATGCAATCGTTGTACTGCCCATGATCGAAAAAGCGATACACAGACCCGCCAACTTCGTCCTTCCTGATGCTTAGCAATGAGCTATTCATCCGGAAATGGGCACTCAATTTTTCTGTTATCGGAAATCCTATTCCAGCCATTAGCGAAGGGTTGAACAAACTGAATTCACCATACGTAATTTGCTGGTAGTCCATCTCTTCGTAACTATGAAGCAGAAATGAGAAAGAAGGTCCAACTTCAAGGGTTATCTTGTTTTTAAGGTGATACTGATACAGGAATGGCATTTCGATATAGCCTAGTCTCATCAGGTAGAATGTGTAATTCTGCCGTTTGTCGTCCGGATTATGGCGGCTGCCTTTCTGAAAATAACTTAATTCCGTTTGAATGGATGCTCGTTCATTTAAAGCCAATCGAACCCATATTCCAGCGTAGGCTCCGGGTTTGCTATAACCACTGTATGTATCGCCAGCTACCTGGCTGCCAACCAGCCCGGCAGCTACTCCGCCCTGAAATTTCTGGGCAACAGATGCAAAAGCTGACAAAAAAAGAAAAACAACAACAATGTAAATTTGTTTCATATTGGTAATCAACAGTTTTAGGTGAAATTTGTTCTTACACAGGCCTGTATATTAATATTACGACGATTTATTTATCACACGGCACTGGTTCCCCGGCATCATCTTCGACTGCACCAAACCACACATCAGCATATTCTCCGTAAATACCGATTCCGATAGCCTGCCATTTCATATCTTTCCAAATCTTTTTATTTATAATTACATCGTTATGGCCAGGACTTTTCTTCCATCCATCCAGAATATCTTTGGCAAAGGATTCAGGTGAAGAATAAGGATACGTAGAATAAAAAGATATTTCAAACCCATCAGCCTGGTAATTGGTGAGTTCGCGTGGTTTGCTCCACATGCATTTTGCCTTTTTATGATCGGGGGTATAACAACATGCTGACCAGGCACCTTTACCAGACCAGCTGTGCATGTTGCAGCGGCCTCCGTCTTTAAAATTATCCGTCTGATCCCTGGCATGCGTTCGGGCTACAAAACTAAGCGAAGCTGATAACTTTACCGCAGGCAAGCCTTTCTGAGCACGATATTCATTTATGAGACTATATAAATCAAATTCTGTCGGGGTGATACAGATTTCAGGCAACTGTTTAGCAACTATTTCCTTTTGAGTATAAGCCGTTGAGGAAACGAAAACCAATAGAAGACAAACAATAAGCAAGCGGGCCATATCTGTGTTTTAGCTGTAATAACTCAATCGGCAATAAATAATTGCCTTACTTGCCTGGTTCGAGTTCCTTACCTGCCAACCCATAGCGTTTTTCCTTAATTTTCGCGCCGTTGAGGAATTCTGTTTTTACCATCAGCTTTCCTTTCTCGTCGAAATACTGCCATGTGCCTTCCTTAATTTTATTAACATATTGACCTGAGGCGGAAACAATTCCATTCGCATAATACGATTTCCAGGCTCCGTCGGGTCTGCCTTTATCAAAATTTTCCTCTTTTATTTTAATCCCGTCGGCATCAAAATACACCCAGAAACCATTACGGTCCCCACTAATCCATCCACCCGATTCGCTCAATTGTCCGTTATCGTACCATTCTTTCCAAAGCCCTTCCTTCACACCCATTTTATACTTTCCGTCCGAACGTTGCTTCCCGTTCGGAAACCAAACTTTATAGGTGCTGTCCTGGCTTCCATCCACATAATATCCGACATACTGTGGCTTTCCATTTTCGAACCAACCTTTCCATTGGCCATTCATTTTTCCATTGATGTATAGTCCTGAGTCTTTCACCTGCCCGTTTGGAAACCATCCTGACCAGATTCCATTTTCTTTATTTGCAACATATTCGCCCTTATGATGAATGTGGCCGTCGGTATACCAGAATGTCCAGAGCCCGGTTTTTTCATCGTTTGCGAAAGAGCCTTCCTTCCATTTTGCTCCATCCTCATAAAAATATTGCCATTTGCCCTCCAGCTTGCCTTTATCAAACATACCGGTACTGCCAGGTTTTCCGTCAGGGTGATAGAAAACCCAGGTACTGTCGCGCAGATCATCAGTGAAGTGGCCTTTCTCTTCGAGTGAGCCATCCAATCGCCAGGAGGTTGCTGTACTATTGAGTTTCCCTGTCAAAAAATAACCTTCAAACCTCTTTTTGCCATTTGGATGCCATTCTGTATATTTCCCTTCTTTAATACCATTTACATAATTCGCCTCGGCCATTTTTAATCCTTTTAAACTAAACTCATACCAGGTACCTTCTCGCTGCCCGTTAACCATATGGCCTTCGGATTTTTTGCTGCCGTTCGAATAATTTTCGACGGTAACCTGGGCAAAAGATGAAAATGCCAGTACAAAAGAAATCAGAAGGCTGAGGATAATTTTCATTTGAGAAAGGATTTTATGTTTTTCTGTGTGGATAACGTGGAAATGAGATAAAAGTATTAAAAAGTATTGTTCAAGATTCAAGGTTCAAAAAAGGATGAACAGGAAAACATATTAAAATGCTGGTTTCAGAATACCGGACTTTTGAACGGCAAAGCCATTTGAACATTGAGCTTTAAACATCTCAAAACGAAATAAATAGTACCGTTTAATGCTTCCGCTCAGTAGTAAACATTACCAATTGTTCCAGTGAATTTCTCGACTCACTTTCGGGCATAGTATTGAGTAGGGCGATTGCTTTCTGCTGGTATTCACGCATCTTTCCGGCTGCATATTCTATCCCGCCGCTGCTGTTAACCCTGGCTATCAGTTCGGCAACCTTTGGCGGTTCATTGTTGTGGTTTCGGACAATATTCATAGCGCGCTTTTTTTCGATCCATGTCATTTTATTGAGCATATGGATCAGCGGCAAGGTCATTTTTTTCTCTTTGATATCGATGCCATTGGGCTTGCCTGTCGCCAGATTCTTTTCGTAATCGAAAAGGTCGTCTTTAATTTGAAATGCAATTCCTACATATTCGCCAAAAAGGCGCATTTTCTCAATGGTTTCGGCATCGGAACCTACCGAGGCGGCGCCTGCGGCACAACAGGAAGCGATGAGTGAGGCAGTCTTTTTACGTATAATCTCGAAATAGATTGGTTCTTCAATATCGAGTTTGCGTGCTTTTTCAATCTGAAGCAATTCGCCTTCACTCATCTCGCGTGTAGCGTTCGATACAATTTTGAGTAAATGATATTCCTCATTTTCGAGAGAAAGCAACAATCCGCGCGAAAGGAGATAATCACCTACCAAAACGGCAATTTTATTCTTCCACAGTGCATTAAGCGAGAAAAACCCGCGGCGTTCGTTGGAATCGTCAACCACATCATCATGGATAAGAGTTGCTGTATGCAGCAATTCGATCAGCGATGCAGCGTGAAAGGTGCTTTGGTTCACCTCTCCGCAAACCTTAGCCGAAAAAAACACGAACATAGGTCGCATCTGCTTGCCTTTACGCTTAATGATATAGCGTGTAATAGTGTTGAGCAGAGGAACCGGACTTTTCATCGAGTCGCGGAAATGTTTCTCAAACTCTTCTATGTATGAAGCTATTGGAGCTTTAATCTGGTCGATGGTGAGCATTCGGGATATGAATATAGATTTAAGTACTCAAAAGTAGTATTTATCATTGAATAATCAGCAGGAAGGGAAATTCCTTTTAGAAAATAGATAGTGGCGATGGCATGAAATAACCACGGAGGCACTGAGGGCAAGAAGGGGCACTGAGAAAAGGTTTCACCGTTACTGCTTATGAGACAAGTCTGTTTTTGGATTTGGCTTGTTAAAATCATAATGGAACAACTTCATTTTTTTATTTCCCCCACCTCTTGTAACTTAATGTACCTTTGCAAGCACATGTCAGCTAGTATAAATTCTAAATAATCTAAACTTCCTATGTCTGGAATATTATTCGATGAAATTGTTTTTGGCCCCGTAAAAAGTCGCCGTTTCGGGGTTTCACTTGGAATAAATTTAATGCCATTGGAAGGGAAATTATGTTCCTTCAACTGCGTGTATTGCGAATGTGGACTTACTGATGAGCACAAGAAAGACAAATTGAAACTTTATTCGGCAAGTGAAATTAATGCTTCACTTCAAAGCCGTTTTGAAGCCCTTAAAGAAGGTGGGCTTGATCCTGACAATATTACTTTTGCAGGAAACGGAGAACCAACTCTTCATCCTGAATTTGAGACTTTAATTGACAACACCATTCGTTTGCGAGATAAATTCTTTCCGAAAGCAATGATTACCGTACTCTCCAATGCAACCCGCCTGGATCGTGCAAATGTGAAACGTGCCTTACTCCGGGTTGATAACAATGTTCTGAAACTGGATGCCGGAACCAACGCAACATTTCAGGCTATAAACCGCCCAACACAACTGATAACACTTGAAAAAGTGGTTCAGGAATTAAAGAATTTCGAAGGCAACCTCACTGTGCAGACAATGCTGATTCGAGGTGATGTGGATGGAAAGCAGGTTGATAATACTACCGAAGAAGAATTAACGTTATGGTTGAAATATATACAGGAAATTAATCCTAAATTAGTAATGCTTTATCCAATTGACCGGCAAACGCCATACCGAACGCTGGAAAAAGTTCCTGAACCCGAATTCCAGGCACTGGCTGCCAGGATTGAAGAGCTGGGGATAAAGGCGGAAGTTTTTTATTAATCGGGTAACTGGTGACTGGTGACTGGTAACTGGTAATTAGTGGCTGGTAACTGGAAACTGGTGACTGGAATTGAAAATCTGGAGTCTGGAAACTGGAAATGAGAAATAGAAATAAGTACTGACACCTTGTCGCCCCTCGCCCAATCGCCCCTTTCACTAACCCCTAAATCCCAAACCATAATCCCTCATGCTGGAGTACGAGCCCAAAATACTGCTTGCTTTTGCTGAAACCCTGAATGGAAACCAGGAAATTTTCAACTGGCTGATGCAAAACGGGTATCCGGAGCTTGGTGCTTTAAGCATGTGTATGCGTGGCAGTGAAGAAGCATTTGCCTGGCTTATGAAAAATGGATATCCGCATTTTGGGGCGCTCGACCGGGCCGTTGACGGTGATCCGAAAGCCTATGTCTGGTTACAGAAAAACGATTTCCAGCTACTGGCTATTTTGGCGGAAGCCTGCAATGAAAAACCTGAAGCTATCGATTATCTGAACCGGAACAATCTGCCTATTTTCCTGCTGATCGCCCGAAAGTTTATTGCTTTCCGTGATAATCAGACGTTTGATCATCATAAGAAACACTTCTAAAATCTTATCCCCGCATAAAAAAACCACGGCCAGAATTTAGCCGTGGTAGTCAGTATACGAGGGTTAATTAAAGAGCATATTATCCGCATTTGCTGTACCCGCAAACGGTACAGGTCATACATCCTTCTTTATAGACAATGGTGTTCTTTTCGCTGCATTGCGGGCAGTTGTGGCCTGTTTGAGTTCCATCAGGAATAAACTTTTTAAGTCCGCGGATCACACCGTTTTTCCAGGTGGTAATGCTGTCGTTATCGAAACTAAGGTTATCAACAAGTTCAACCACATAAGGCAATGGCATTCCGTGCCTCAGGATACCTGAAATAAGCTTGGCATAGTTCCAGTAGTCTTTCTTGAACGAACGCGACAGGCCGCGGTGTGTAACGCGGTAGCCGTAACTGTCCTCGTATTCAAAATCGTAACGGGCCGAAGTTTGTTCGTTGTCCTTGTGGCGGATTACCCATCCTTTTTTTACATAATCTGGGATGTAGAAATCAGTACTTTTACCGGTAAATATTTCGTATGGTTTATTGTTGAGTAATCCAACAAATGCGATCCAACGTTGATCCTCGTTCATAAAACGGACCACTTCCACTTCAAGCTCTTTAGGACGAGGAGGAGCTTTGGTTTCCTGGAATTCGTTGATCTCTTCCTTTTTGGTTTCATTGCTGATCAGCACACCCGAACGTGAGCCATCGCGGTAAATCGTCATGCCTTTGCATCCGCTTTCCCAGGCAGTAAGGTAAACATCGCTAACCAGTTCTTCGGTTGCTTCAGCCGGCAGGTTAACCGTTACACTGATCGAATGATCAACCCATTTCTGAATTGCTCCCTGCATCTGAACCTTGGCAACCCAGTCGATATCGTTGCTGGTAGCTTTATAGTAAGGTGATTTTGCGATAATTGGCTGCAATACCTCATCGGTCATGGATATTGCGTTTTCCATGTCATAGCCGTTTATCCTCATCCAGTCGAGGAACTTGGGATGGAAAACATTGTATTCTTCCCATGCATCTCCAACTTCGTCGACAAACGAAACATGTACATTTTTATCGTTTGGATTTACCTTCCGGCGCCGGCGGTAACTTACCATGAACACAGGTTCAATTCCTGATGTGGTTTGTGTACAGATACTTACGCTTCCGGTTGGAGCTATGGTGAGCATGCTGATATTGCGGCGTCCTTGTTTTTCCATTTTGGCATACACCTCAGGGGCAGCCTCGCGGATACGGTTCATCAACGGGTTGTTACGTTCGCGTTCGATATCGAAGATAGGGAATGCACCGCGCTCGGCTGCGAGGTCGGCAGAAGCGCTGTATGCTTCGATAGCAAGAGTTTTGTGAACATTTACGCTGAAACTAGAAGCAGCATCGGTACCATAACGCATATTCAAAGCAGCAAGCATATCGCCCTCGGCGGTTATGCCAATGCCAGTACGACGACCCTGCAACGTTTTTTCGCGGATTTTTTCCCAGAGAATTCTTTCCGTACGTTTGGTTTCTTCGTCTTCAGGATCGGAATTGATTTTAGCAAGAATTCCATCAATTTTTTCCATTTCGAGGTCGATGATATCGTCCATGATACGGAGTGCGGCACGCGAATGCTCTGTAAATAATTTCGCGTTGAAAGTAGCATTTGTTGTAAACGGGTTTTCAACGTAGCTGTATAAATTGATTGCAATCAGGCGGCAACTGTCGTAAGCGCAAAGTGGTATTTCACCGCAGGGATTTGTAGATAAAGTTTTAAATCCAAGGTCGGCATAACAATCGGGAACTGATTCACGGATAATGGTATCCCAGAACAGAATTCCCGGCTCAGCTGACTGCCATGCATTGTGAATAATTTTATCCCACAAACCACGTGCATTAATTTCCTGAACTTTTGAAGGATTTGCTGATTCGATAGGGTACTGCTGGCTATATTTGCCTTTTTCTTTTACGGCACGCATAAAACCATCGTCGATCCTTACAGATACATTGGCACCGGTAACTTTGCCCTGCTCCATTTTGGCATCGATAAAGCTTTCGCTATCGGGATGTTTTATAGATATTGACAACATCAGGGCACCACGACGGCCATCCTGGGCTACTTCGCGGGTCGAATTGCTGAAACGTTCCATAAAAGGAACAATACCTGTTGATGTGAGGGCACTGTTTAAAACCCTGCTGCCTGACGGCCTGATATGCGACAGATCGTGGCCAACGCCTCCACGGCGCTTCATCAGCTGAACCTGCTCCTGGTCCACTTTCATAATACCGCCGTACGAATCCTGGTTGCCATCGCTTCCAATTACAAAGCAGTTCGACAGGGATGAAATCTGGAAATCATTTCCAATACCGGCCATTGGGCTTCCCTGGGGAACGATATAACGGAAATTGCGGAAGAGTTCGAACAACTCTTCTTCGCTCATCGGGTTTGGATATTTCTTTTCGATACGGGCTACTTCGGAAGCAAGGCGGTGGTGCATATCATCCGGTGTAAGCTCGTAGATGTTCCCATCGCTGTCCTTAAGGGCATATTTATTCATCCACACACTTGCAGCAAGCTTGTCGCCCTGAAAATATAGTGTGGCGGCATCAAGCACTTCCTGGTGTGTATAGGCTTTCATAGTTTTTTTAGCTGGCTTTTCAATAATCGGTTGAGTCATTAATGTTGGTTCAGATTCCGGAACGCTTACAATTTCAGGTTCAAAAACAGGTTCAACTTCCTCAGGCTTTTCAATTCCGGGGCGTTGGCGCTTTTCGAGTACTTTACCATAAAAATCGTTTTTTACACCTTCTTCAACTGAAGAATCGATCTGTGAAAAAAGATTAACATCCATTTTGTTTCGCGTTCACTGTTAATAATAAAAAAGAATATCCCGAAAGCCTCCACTATATATTAACTAATTGTTAAGGCTTATATCAGGATTTACAAATTTACACTATGCTTACCGTATTATTCAAATACAGTTATTAACAAAAACCATGTTAGCAAGTATTATCTATCTGAATATGTGACTGTTAAACCCTTAATAAGTATCGAAACCGTTGGTATCAAAGGGTTTCAGAAGGCCCGCAAATAAAGGGATATAAGAATATCAAAATTAATATATAATTACAAGGCGAAATGGCGGTATTTATTTGGGCAACAATATGGGCTATTAAATTTCGCAATGTCAATATTAATCTGAAGTTAATAATTCATTAACTATCATGTTTCCAGATGAGTTTTGTACCAAAGCCCAGACGGTTATGTGTCATCTTTATGAAGCTGGGATGTATACTCCAAAGCACTAGTTTTTTAAATGCCGCGACCGGAAATTTTTTCAGATACACACCCAGGGCTTCATCATACAGTTCACCATCCAGTTCTGCAGACAACCCGGTAAATTGTATGCCCTGTATTTTCCCTATCATAGTAGTTTCGAGCGCAACAGCGCCTGAAACCAGTGGTTGTGCCAGCATTTCATCTACATGGCGGGTGCCATGATCGGATGTAAACACAAACATGTTTAACTCGTCGATATACACATAAAAGCAAGTGCAGGTGTATGGAATATTATTGGCCGAAGTTGCCAGGGTAAAAATATGATGCTTGTGAATGAAATCAGTTATTCGTTTTTCGGGAAGGCTCATCGGTACAATTTCTGGTTTATTTCGTCTTTTTACTCTTCCCCTCAATATAAGTCATGAATGTAACACCATCCCGCGACATTTCAAATTTCGTATTCACCGTTTCCTTGTCAAATAGCGTATAGGTAAGCCGGAAAATCGGGGCATGTTCTGCTTTTTCACTTGTGAGAATAATAGAATTTTCGGAATATGCAAGCAGGTAATTAATAGTATGCCCTTCATTATCAAAGTAAATTGCTTTTGAAGGAATGCCTGCACGGTCAGGATAAACTATCATGAGATCATCATGAATAACAGCAGGTTTATTGTCTGCTGCAGGAAATTCTGTGTGCCCTTTCCTGACAAGAATGTTATTAGTGAGCTCTGTATAAAAAGTAAAATATCCGCCTCCCTGGCCAGGTTGCCCGGTTCCGACGCCTACCCATTCGCCTGTCAGCCAATTCCACTTTTCCCAGTTTGCACTTCGCTGCCCGAAGCAGGTGGTAAAAAATCCAAACAGAGCAATGGTAACGATCAGTTTTGCTTTCATGCTATTCTAATAATTTAAGTTTAGCTATTTATTTTTAGTGTTGGACACCCTGTGGGCGTGCAGGTACTAAAAATCGAGGCTGAGCGAAAGGTAGAAAATCCTCGGCTGAACTACCTGGTCTTCTATACCCCATGCCCAGTCGGCACGCAGGAAATATCCAAATAACGTACTACGTAAACCAAAGCCATACCCGGCAATGAGTGGATCTTTCTGCACTTTGACGGTAATATCCAGCGGCGGATTGCTGATTGTTTTGGTATAATAGGTATTCGATTCGTCGAGAGGATTAAGTCCCTGCCATGCCGATCCAATATCGGTGAAACCTATGATCTGGAAATTATTCAGGAATTCGGACCTGAGTGGTTTATTAAGTAAATATCTGAAAACAGGGAACCTTAATTCAGAACTAAATAAAGCAAATGTATTACCACTACGCACATTTTGCTTGAACCCGCGCATACTGGTAGCCAGTGTCTGGAAGGCAAAATTCTGTGTATAATCAATCTGGTATTCATTATTAAATTCAGGCATAAGCCAGTTATCAACGCCACCCATATAATACAACAGTTTGTTCTTCCCGAAAGAAGTACTTCCTGCAAAGCGGTTAGCCCAGATAAAGGAACGGTGTATACGCGTATAATTCCTGAAATCGAAACCTGCAACGATCATATTAACCGAAGTTTTATCAACAAGTTGGTAATATTCACCGAATACTTTGAACCGCAATCCCTGCATAAGGTTTATGCCGATTTCGCGTGTGTTGTCGTATACCAGTTCGCCTTTTGCAATTGCCCAGGTACTGGCGTCTTTATTCATGCTGGCTGATGGAAAATCATATGCAAGCACATAGGGCTTATCATATTGCACTGAGGCAGTCCCTTTAATTGCAAATATTTCGGTGAATGGATAGGTCAGCACATAATGTAGCTCATGAATCCTATGGCGTTCATATCTGTCCGAATACGAAACATCAAACCCAGTACGATGAAAATAAATTTCCCGATCGACACGATGTTTCAGATTTGAAAATCCGAAGAGGTACTCGTTATGCACAAGGCTGGCATTTAAACGAACGCCGCCGATAATGCGATAATCCTCCAGAAGATCGGTTGCCCCAAGCATAAAAAGGGCGTTGGTTGGCGAGTTCTGATATACCGGGCCGGAATATCCCAGGTAAGGCTGGTAACTCAGATTCAGGTAGGAAAAATCGAGCTGACTAACCAGTTGATTTACTGAATATTCAACATTGTAGTTCCGGGGCTTGGGTAGTTTGATAATTGCATTGGCAATTTCGGGTCGTACTATATTGGACTTGTTCAATGTGGCTTTCCCCAGCTGCAGATTTCCTGATATCTGGTAATTATTTATATCAACTCCGCTTGTATCAGATTTTACAGGTGGAGTATCATTTTCGTAAACGGCAACAAAGCGTTTCCGTTTTATTTTAATCTCAGGTTTCAATTTATGAAGGTCTTCTTCCTTTTTTTCAACCTGCGCCTTTGCTTCCTTCTCAGCCATGTACCTGGACTGTCCAAGATTTTGCAAAGGAGTAATTTTCCCAGTCGGAATATCCCCGGAATATATGTGGTATTTGTTATTTTCAAATACCAGTTCAGTCGTTTTACCCCCAATATAACTAACATCCTGGTTAAGTACCGACCGGGAATAATTGGTAAGCGGAAAGGTTTGAGTATAATACCTGTAATGCACAGTTGTGTCAACGTAAGCAACTGTACTGTCAAATCTGGCGGCATAACGGTTATACACGCCATTGGCGTCGCTAAGGTAAGTGAAGTAGCCCGGGCTGTATGAAACGGGCTGAATTTCATTTGCCAGCCTGGTATTTGTAACTCTTTTCAGCACATTACTTCCGGATCCCCTGTCATAAATAAAGAGATCGTTATTTTCCAGGCCGTCATACGAAACAAGATTTTCTTTGGTAATGCGGATAGTGTCATCGGGCCTGTTCGAACTAAAAATAATATTGTTGCTTTTTGCCAGAAACCGGGGATTCAAATCATTATAAACATCAAAAGTAATAGGGTCCGCTGTATTAGCAGCAATATTATATAAGTAAATATCAGACTGCCCATGCTGAACAGCCGACATAACAAACGATCGTCCATCGGGGGAATACGAAAAGTCAAGGACTTTCTGAAAATTAAAAAGGTTCTGACTCTGCCACTTCCGGGTTTCGATATCATAAAAATAAAGATACAACAGCCCTTTCTTTTCAATGATCATCGAAATGACGTTTCCTGTTGGATGCCATGCCAGCAAAGGATATGAATAATCAACCTTCTCATCGGTACGGTATCCATGACGGAAAATTTTCTTCTTCTTTCCCGTAGCCAGGTCATAAATAAAAACCTTATACAGACCCTTTTCGTTTACCGAGTATACCATTCTTTCGCCATCAGGGGTAATATGTAAATTGTCGTATACCCTATCGCTCTTCATTTTGAAAGGAATCTTCGGATTATATGGGCTAAATGCCGCATTGTCGGTGGCATAAATATCCTTATACCAATTGTACCATTCTTCAATGACCGTAGTGAACGGAATGCCCAAAACATAGAGAAATCCGTTTTCAACACTGCGGTTTACCCTGGTCATATACGCGATATTAGCTATACTTTCTTCGCCATATTTTTCAGCAATAAAACGCCAGAGTGAATGACCTGCCAGTACGGCATCATCGTCAATTAGGTGGTTAAAATGTTTATATTTTTTACTCAGTATTCCATCTTTAACCTTATTATCGAGCTCCGTATCCCAATTGCGGCTGTAATAGGAAACCAGTCCATCGATGTACCACGAAGGAAGGTTAATAAGCGTGCTGTTTTTAACCTGGGAGCCTAGGGAACCTCCATAAATAATATTTTCGATTAGTAAGCGGGTGATCCCTCCACGAATCTGTCTGTCGAAATGGTTAAGGTCACCATCGAAATAAAGGAACACTTTAGTGCCGATAATATGCGTGATACCACCTGTATTGTATTGCGTGTGAGTAATCAACCCGATATTACTCTGTTTTAGGTCGGAATAGGTATTGTATACAATAAACTGTGTTTTTTTATCGAGGGTAGATTGAAGTTTTTTCTCAATTTCAGGTATATATTTCCCAGCATAATCAGCTGTATGTTGCGCAAGTTCCTTCCCGTTAAGGTAATAATAAACATCTAAATTGTTAAACCGGAAATATGTCCATTGGAAATCGGTGTATTGAACGCGGTTTTTACCAAAAGTCATTTGTGATCCATTATAGAACTGGGCCGAAGCAGACTGAGAAAAAAGCCACACAATCAGCACAATACATGCCAACCAGGTTGTTTTCAGGAGTGAACTATCGGTACGTATTTTCATTTTTTTGAAACTAATTTCAACCCGCTAAAGTAACAAAAATCCGCGGTTCATTGTTTATGATCTTTCTACTGTTTTAAATTTAATAAATCTGGAAATAAAAGTCGGAGGACGGGAGGGTTATCGGATTAGTCTATATGTTAAAGGTCTAGTTCCGGTCACCTACTTTTGTCTAGTTGCCCTTCGTTTGCCCCAAATGTTAAAAACAGAAATTTAAAACTACCTTATAACAGGTTAATTGATAACTTTATCGCGTCAAAATTAGTATGCTATGATTCATAAAGTAAATAGATTTGTTTTTAATTCGTTTGGCGTAAACACCTATGTATTGAGCGATGACGACGGTAAATGCCTGATTATTGATCCGGCATGCCAGTATGCAGGCGAAGAAACTGAATTGTCGGGTTTTATAACAGGAAATCGCATGAATCCTGTGGGTATGGTAAATACACACTTCCACGTTGATCATATTGTCGGAAATAATTTTGTCAGCAAAGCTTTTCATCTGCAGCCGAAATGCCACAAAAGCAGCCAGATGTTCTGGGAAACAGCCACTGAATTTGGTTCCATGTTCGGACTAAAAGTGGAAAACGTGATTATTCCCGTTGATTTCGTTAGCGAAGGCGACCGGATCAACTATGGCAATTCATTTGTTGAAGTTTTATATACTCCGGGTCATGCCGATGGCAGTATTTGCCTTGTAAATCATGCTGAACGTTACGTAATAGCCGGCGACGTTCTTTTCCGCGACAGCATTGGCCGCACCGACCTTCCAACGGGTAATTTCGATGTTCTTTATGAAAGCATCACCACCAAATTATTTACCCTGCCCGATGATTATACAGTATATCCGGGACACGGCCCTGAAACTTCTATTGGGTATGAGAAAATGAATAATCCGTTTTTGCACTGATATTGAGATAAGGCGAAGGGAGTTTGTGAGACTGGGAGACTGGGAGACGGAGAGACTGAGGGACTGAGGGAATGGGAGAATGAGGAATTCGGCGACCTGGTGATTGAAGGGAATGCGGGAGAATTGTCATTGAACCTGCTATTGATATCTTCACTTTCCCTAAAAACTGAAACTTATAACTACCTTTAAGGGCATGAATTATATTGACACACATTGCCACCTTTATCTTCCCGAATTTGCTGACGACCGGCAGGCTGCCGTTCAGAAATCAATTAATGCCGGTGTAAATAAAATTCTGTTGCCAAACATTGATAACACTTCCTGGCTGCCTATGCTGAAACTGTTTCATCAATATCCAGGCATCTGTTTTCCAATGGCAGGACTTCATCCCACCTCGGTTTTACCGGAAACTATCGAAGCGGAACTTAATGAAGTCGTACGTCAACTGGAAACAGGAAACTATATCGCTGTCGGTGAAATCGGTATCGATCTGTATTGGGATAAAACCCACCAGGGCTTACAGGAAGAAACGTTCAGACACCAGCTCCGGCTTGCAAAAAAGTATAAACTACCTGTAGCTATTCATGTACGCAAATCGTTCGATGAAGTCTGGCATATCATCAAAACAGAAACAGGCCCTGATTTGAAAGGAGTCTTCCATTGCTTCCCCGGTGACGAAAAGCAAGCCCGGCAGGTTATAGAGGCCGGCTTCCTGTTGGGAATCGGCGGGGTGGTAACATTCAAAAATTCCAGTTTACAAAATGTAGTTGCTGCCGTTGGCCCTGGGCATATTATACTTGAAACAGATGCGCCTTTCCTTGCTCCCGCCCCGTATCGCGGTAAACGTAATGAACCGTCGTATATTCCTATAATTGCTGGAAAAATAGCAGAACTTTGTGTTATGAGTTTACAGGAAGTAGCTGATATCACCAGCAGAAATGCAAAAAGGCTTTTCAAATTGTAAATACGCACTTCCTTTCCCAGCCAAATCAACACATCTGCAACTTCTTCTTTCCGAACAATATCCTTCGTTTTATGTTTAAGGTTGTCATATACCAATCAACCCCGGTAGCCTGTGAAGAAAAAATTTACTCTTTTCCTGGTAATTCTTATTCCTTTCCTGTGTATAAATGCATTCTCAAATAAACTGATTATTGGAAGTTCTGAATCCGCCACTACAGGTGATTCAACAAATTCATTACCTTTTATAATCCCACTAATACGCGGAAGCTTCAAGTTAGATGGAATCGTAGATGATGCTTGCTGGAACAATCTCTCCCCGGTACCTTTGGTGATGCATATTCCTACCTTTGGCAATCAACCCACTGAGAAATCGGATGTATTTATCTGCCACGACAACGAATATGTTTATGTTGGCGGTCGTTTCTTCGATAAGGAAGCCGGCAAGATAAATGTCTCTTCCCGAATGCGTGATAATATAGGTTCGCAGGAAGATGGTTTTTTTATCTTCTTCGATACATTTAACGATCACGAAAACTCTGTTGGATTCCATACCAATGTTGCAGGGGTAAGGGAAGACATGACAATTGCAAAAGACGGTACGGAACAAGGGCCCTGGAACAATACTTGGAATACTTTCTGGGATGTTAAAACCACCCGCGACAACTCCGGCTGGTATATGGAAATGAGGATTCCACTGTCGAGTCTGCGTTTCAGGGAGAATAACGACAAGGTAGATATGGGCATTATATGCCTGAGGTACATCCCCCGTAAATTTGAAATAGACATGTTCCCTGCCATTCCCCGTAACTGGGGATTCTGGAGTTTTATAAAACCATCACAATCCCAAAAAACAGAGCTCGAAGGTGTCCACAGCAAGACTCCTTTTTATATAGCCCCATATATCACCAGCGGATTAAACCAGGAATCGCGCCTGAATTCAGAAGGTACTGCTTACAGCATGCATAACGAGCCGAAATTGACAGGCGGCCTTGATATGAAATATGGAATAACAAGCAATCTGACAGCCGATCTGTCCATCAACACCGATTTTGCCCAGGTTGAATCCGACAATGCACAGATAAATCTCACCCGTTTTTCTCTCTTTTCCCAGAAAAAAGGCTGTTTTTCCAGGAAAGAGCAAGTAATTTTGCTTTTGCTTTCGATGATATGAATACCCTCTTTTACAGCCGGCAGATAGGCCTGCATGAAGGCAGGGCAGTTCCAATACTGGCAGGAGCGCGGCTTGTTGGCAGGGCAGGACCCTGGGACATTGGATTCCTTGATATGCAGACACAAGCCTATAAAACAGTAGAAAAAGACGGCACTGATCTTCCTTCCGAAAATTTCGGGGTGTTCCGGATGCGCAGGCAGGTATTTAACCCGAATAGTTATGTGGGAGGAATCCTCACTTCGCGCCTTGGAACCGATGGAACATACAACGAAGTAATCGGGTTGGACGGCATTATCAAGATTTTCAGCAACGACTACCTGGATATGAAATATGCCCAATCCTTTGATGAGAAATATAAAAATAAAGCTTTTTCACTTGATGCTTCCAGGATGTGGTTCGACTGGCAGCGAAGAAATGAAAAAGGGCTGGGCTATGATTTTTTCTATTCCAGGGCAGGCGAAACCTATGAACCGGATATGGGTTTTGAGTCACGGAATAACTACTTTATGACCGGAACTAAACTTAAATACGGTCTTATAGCTGGCGAAAACTCAAAAATATCGCGTCATACTTTTATGATGAACGGACAGATTTGGAAAGATAATGGCACTAATGATACTCAATCAGCTTATGCCTCTGCCGGATATACCCTTGATCTTAAATCGAGCAGTGGATTCAATATCAACATTAACCACAATTACGAATTTCTTGCCGATACTTTTTACCTTTCCAACGATGCTGTAGTAACTTATGTAAGGCCAAATAGTTACAGTTATAACTTTGCTTCAATTGATGTGCATACACCCTACACAACTAAATTATATTGTGAGATCATAAGTAACTTCGGGCAGTTTTATGATGGAAACCAGTTTACAATGAATCTTTTTGCCAGCTACAAATTCGGAGCTTTTTTAAGCCTTTCGCCATCCTATGAGTTCGACCGGATCAGGTTCCCATCCCGCAATCAATCTTTTAATGGTCAGATTGCCGGTATCAAGGCGCTGGTAATGCTTAGCAATACCTTGTCGGTCAGCGCCCAGGTTCAGTACAGCAATATGGCACATGGCATGGTCACAAATATGCGGTTACGCTATAATCCAAAGGAAGGAAACGACCTTTATATTGTGTTCAATTAGGGACGAAATATCCAGCTCAACAGGGAAACACCTGCTCTTGATCCGATCGCAAACCGCGGTATATTGGTCAAGTACACGTATACATTTATACTTAAATAGTTCTCCACTCCCATGCCGAATTCCCTGTTTATTTCTAATAGGCAAGAATAGGCTTGACGATGCAATTTAGTTTTACTTTTGTGAAACTATTTGCATGCACAAACTTATATAAAAATGAAAACCCCTTCCCTACTCATCATATATACCGGCGGTACTATTGGAATGGTTATAGATCCTTCTTCAGGCGCTTTGCAACCCTACACGTTTGATGATATTTATAAACTGATGCCGGTTCTGCACAATTTTGATTACACATTGCAATTCGTCTCCTTCGATCCGCTAATCGACTCATCCAATGTTACTCCATCATTTTGGGTAAAGCTGGCCACCGTTATCGAAGAGAATTATGATAAATACGATGGCTTTGTTGTACTGCATGGCACTGATACCATGTCGTATTCGGCTTCCATGCTTAGCTTTATGCTCGAAAATCTGGATAAGCCTGTAATTTTCACGGGTTCTCAATTGCCTATGGGTGTTGTGCGAACCGATGGGCGTGATAACTTTATCAATGCTATTGAAATTGCCGCTGCGCAGAAAGATGGCTTACCAGTAGTGCCTGAAGTGGCTATATACTTCGAAAACAAACTGATGCGGGGCAACCGAACCAGCAAATTCAATGCCGAAAACTTTAACGCATTCCTGTCGGGCAATTACCCGCCACTTGCCGAAGTTGGTGTTCATATACGGTATAATACTGAGATGATACTGAAACCAGGCAACTACAATCTGAAAATAAACAAAGAACTGGATAACAGCGTGATAATACTCAAGTTATTCCCCGGCATTGCTGAAGTTGTTGTAAAAAATGCATTAAATATTACAGGACTGAAAGGCGTCATCCTCGAAACCTATGGTGCCGGAAATGCACCAACAGATTCCTGGTTTATTGATGCTTTGACTCAGGCAATCGATAAAGGAATTATTATTTACAATGTTACCCAGTGTAAAGGCGGCGCAGTGGATATGGGCAAATACGAGACCAGCATGCTGCTCAGCCTGATTGGTGTTGTCGGGGGATCAGATATTACCACTGAATCGGCTATCGCTAAAATGATGTATCTGCTGGGGCAAGGCTATACCGGTAGCGAACTGAAAAAATTTCTTCAGTTGTCTCTGCGCGGTGAACTTACTGTTTGAGACCGTCAATTAGTCAATTCAGTCTGGAACGCTATTTTCAAAAACATTAGCTGAGTATGTGATAACTGGAATAATCTGAGTTCCAGCTCTTAAGTTCTGAAACTTCTTCCTTTAGATTTTACTTTTTTCTATTAATTCCGTTATTCGCCTGACCAGTCCATATTCCTTTTCGAAATTTTCAGTCAGCATAACTGGCTGATGGTATTCATTCCTATAAAGAATATAAACAAATCCAATTGGGGAGCATTAGTTTCATTTTGAAAAAGAACTGCTGAGTCCCGAGGTGGAAATATTTTGTAAACAGCTGTTTTAGTGAATATTATAAATCTTGGCAATATTATTGCTTAATAATTATACTAATGTCGGAAATAGAATATTTTTTCTTACCTAACTAGTTACAGCCTTGGAAACAACATCAACATTTAGCATTAAAAGTAGTTTACGGAACCAGGTTGCCAGAAGCAAAGGCACACAATGGATGGTATCCAGCTACAATGCCTGGCAGCGGCGCTCCCCTCTTGATAGCATGCCCCAGAGAAATCCATCCTCCGTACTGCGGGTTGTTAGCAGATTGAACCCCGAAGATAACCTAATTAAAAACTTTGCAGCACATTAGTAGAATTTGAAATATTAATTCAGGGAACTATTGTATCAGGTATTGCAGGCTTCTTTATTGAGGAATAAGCAAATTCAGTTCTCAGAATATACTCCTATTGGGAAAGCATACATTTTGGCTCCCTGGCTGAAATGCAACTCAGCCCATCATGAATTTTATAAAACAAAAAAGGAGAGCCCTGAAAAAGCTCTCCTTTTAACAATTTTTTCAATACCTGTTAACCAACTTACAATGGAATATTTCCGTGTTTCTTAGGAGGATTGGTTTTGCGTTTGTTTTGTGTCATTTCCAGTGCCTGTATCAGTTTGAAACGGGTTTGATGCGGGTAAATAATTTCGTCGATATATCCCTGTTCGGCAGCTTTATAAGGATTGGCAAAAGTTTCACGGTATTCATCCACAGCTGAAGTACGTGCTTCATCGCTCAGTTTATCCCGGAAAATAATACTAACAGCACCATCAGCTCCCATTACAGCAATTTCAGCCGAAGGATACGCAAAATTAATATCTGCCCCAATATGCTTGCTGCTCATAACATCATAAGCACCACCGTAAGCTTTTCGCGTTATAAGCGTGATTTTGGGAACGGTAGCTTCCGCGAAAGCATACAATAATTTAGCCCCATGTTTAATAATACCACCGAACTCCTGGGTTGTGCCTGGCAGGAAGCCCGGAACGTCGACCAAAGTGATAAGCGGAATATTAAAAGCGTCGCAGAAGCGAACAAAACGAGCTGCTTTTACAGATGAATTAATATCGAGTACGCCGGCAAGAGCCTGCGGTTGGTTGGCCACAATACCTACACTTCGGCCTCCCATGCGGGCAAATCCGATAATAATGTTCTGCGCGTATAAAGGCTGAACTTCAAAAAAGTTGTGGTTATCCACGACCTCCTTTATCAGCTCTTTCATATCGTAAGGCTTATTAGGATCTTCGGGGATCAGCGTGTCGAGTTTCTTATCGCTGCGGTTGATGTCGTCGGTGGTAGCTTTAAACGGAGCATCTTCCATGTTGTTGGAAGGAAGATAACTCATCAGTTCGCGTAGCATCATCATCGCATGCTCATCGTCGTTGGCGGTAAAGTGGGCAACGCCACTTTTGCTGTTATGTGTAATTGAACCACCCAGCTCCTCTTTGGTGACTTCTTCGTGGGTAACGGTTTTTATGACATCCGGACCGGTTACAAACATATAGCTGGAACCTTCGACCATGATGATAAAGTCGGTTATAGCAGGTGAATAAACAGCACCACCGGCGCATGGGCCCAATATGGCGGATATCTGCGGGATAACACCTGAACTCATAACGTTGCGGTAGAAAATGTCGGCATATCCTGCAAGGCTTTCAACGCCCTCCTGGATACGAGCACCACCGGAATCGTTGAGCCCGATTAAAGGAGCACCCATTTTTACAGCCATATCCATTATTTTAACGATCTTATCGGCATTGGACCTGCTCATAGTACCGCCAAAAACGGTAAAATCCTGGGCAAATACATACATCAGGCGGCCATCAATTTTTCCATAACCCGTTACAACACCGTCACCGGGAATGAGGTTTTTCTCCATCCCGAAATCACGTGAACGATGAACTACAAATTTATCGAGTTCAACAAAAGTACCCGGATCAAGTAAGTCGGTAAGGCGTTCGCGTGCAGTTTTCCTGTTCGCCTGGTGCTGACGGTCAATACGGTCTTGTCCGCCACCAAGCTCGGCAACGCGGTTTTTTTCTTCCAGTTTTTTGAATTTTTCTATCTGACTCGACATTTTCTGAATGATTATCTTTGTTTTTATTAGGCTGTTAGGCTGTAGGCTGTTAGGGGTTGAAATAGTTCAGATTTCAAACAAACGGAATTCTATTTATTCTGCATCTTCAATAACCACCAAAACCTGGTTTCCATCTACTGTATCACCTTCGGCCACAGGTATTTCGCTAACGGTACCTGCCTTTGAGGCTTTAAATTCACTTTCCATTTTCATTGCCGAAACAATGATCACAGTTTGACCTACTTCGACTGTATCACCAACAGCAACCAGAATCTTCACTATTTTCCCTGGCATTGGAGAACGTATAATATTGCTCACATGACCGCCGGCAGCATCATTACGGCTACGTATATAACGTGATTCTGCATCCACAACTTCAATTTCATGTGTGAAATAAAAAGTGTTTACTGTATAATGCTTGGGTTCTTTACCAGGTACAACTTCAATATTGTATGACCGGCCTTTATATAGAACAGAGTATTCAGCAGGTCCGACTTTTACAAGGTCGACGTCAAATATTTCGTCGTCCACAGCAATTTTAATCTGGTTGCCCTTACGGCTGATCTCTTTCAGGATTGCCTTACGGCCTTCGACGTTTAGTTCAAGTTCCATGTCTAATTTATCTTCAATATTTCTGTTTCAAAGGATAAGAGGGGTGACTGGGTGAAGGGTGACTGGGTGAAAGAAAGACAAGATTTGAATTATCAAGACTATTTTTTTTCAAGCACCCAATTGTCCGCATCGTTTATAATAACAACAAGTTGACTGATTAGATGATCATATTTCCCGATTAAATGATTTGTCTTTTCTTCGTTAATATATTTACAGCGTAGAGAAAGTTCAAGCCAGATCTGCGTTTCACAAGCTTCTGTTTCTGAATCGTTAACTTTTGCAATGAAAGCAGCTTTATAACGACGTTTTCGCCAGGCTTCTGCGATATTTGCACATACTGATCTTGATGATTTTCTAATCTGATCAGTTTAAGAATACTTCTCTTCGGGAGGAAATGATTTTGTTAGTTCGAAAATTTCCATTGCCAGTTCTACCGCTGAATTATATACTCTTAATTCCCGATAGCTTGCTATTTTAATCCCGCTGTCAAATCTTAAGTATTCAATCTCTGATTTTTTAAGGCAATAAACCCTTCTCCTAATTAGTCACTTCGTCACCCATCTCCATGTCTCCCTTCTCCCTGTCGCCCCTCTTTTTGTCTACCCTAAACTCCTTATCTACCTAACTTACGAACTCCCTATATCCTCCTGGTGGCAATTCTTCGTCCGTAATCTTTCCATTCTTTCCCGGCATGCGATGATACCGGCGACATGGTTTGCTCTATTTCACGCAAGCTTGTGGTGTATTCCA
>CAIWMA010000566.1 GCA_903913645.1 uncultured Bacteroidales bacterium
ATATTTGAAAAAAATATTTTTATGGGAACAAGTGCAATTCTATCACTTCTGCCTGCTCCGATAGTTGCAATAGCGATCTATTTGTTTCTCAGGTACAAATATTCCGACGGAGATTTCCATCTCTTATATAAAACATTTATCTGGGGAGCGGTTGGAGTGTTGCCCGTGTTTGTAGCAGATAAACTGATATCTTTCTTTCACCTTGATCATCTTCACAGTTTTAACCGGACTTTGTTTTATGCATTCGTGCTCACCGGAGGAGTTTTTGAACTCTGGAAATTCCTGGTGTTAAAGTTGACTGTTTATCCTTCGAAACAAGTTAAGAAAACTTTTAATGTAATAGTTTACAGCATAATTATTGGAGCAGGATTTACCACAGCCTATTCCGTTTATGCATTATTTTATGCTCCGTGGTATATTAATGATTCACTATTTGCAATAACAATAGGGCCTGTATTTGTTTCCATTTCGGTCATTATGGGATATTTTGCCGGCATTGCATTGAACCGTCAATTCCCTGTAATTGATCTGATCACAGGTTTATTTATTGCTGTTGTATTCGAGGGAATCTATCGGTTTTGCCTCCTTACAACAGATACTGTATTTCTGTATATGGCAACAGCAGGAATGATGATAACTGGAGTATCATTGATAGTAATCAGCCTTCGTGAACCAGAAAGTTTAAAGTAAGCGATACACTTTTCCCGGCAGGCAGCGTAATACGCCTTCAAATTCCAGATTAAGAAGAATAG
The DNA here is from genome assembly GCA_903913645.1 of uncultured Bacteroidales bacterium. Taxonomy (GTDB): domain Bacteria; phylum Bacteroidota; class Bacteroidia; order Bacteroidales; family UBA4417; genus UBA4417. Next base: position 753 of record CAIWMA010000566.1, read on the forward strand.
CAGCGGCTTTTGCCGGTAGTATTTTAGATTCGATGAGTAATGTATCGATTTCAAGATCTCCTTTTTCTTTCAACACATTTACTATAAGTTCTTCATCTGCAGTTAGATTCAAGAATAACTGGCGCTGTATGGTCTTCTTTTGAACCTTTAAATCATCCCAATTTAGTAAATAGCTGATATCCTTTGCTGACTGAATCAACGCGGCCTTGTTAATTTTAATCAACTTATTGCAGCCTTCAGAATGCAGATCACCAAGACGGCCCGGCACTGCAAAAACATCCCTGTTATAGGAATTGGCAATTTCGGCGGTGATTAAAGCTCCGCCTGTAGCCCCGGCTTCAACCACAACCACGGCATCACTTATACCGGCAATTATACGGTTTCGCATCGGAAAATTCTCACGATCGGGCATCGTATTACTCATATATTCGCATAACAAACCACCGGATTCAACCATTTTTTCTGCTAATGAACGGTTGGCGAAAGGATAAATGCGATCGAGCCCATGACCAAGAACTCCAACCGTTTCAAGATTAGTATCCAGAGCTGCTTTATGCGACCAGGTATCGATTCCGTAAGCGAGGCCGCTAACAACGAGCACATTGTGATCAACCAATCCTTCAACAATCCTTCGGCATATATCGCGGCCGTATTCCGTAGCTTTTCTCGTTCCAACTAAAGCCACTATTTTAGGAACATTAAGATCGGCAGTTCCTTTGAAATATAACATCAACGGACTATCGTGGCATTGCTTAAGGCGGACAGGATATTCTTTATCAAGGTAAAACAAGGAAGCAATATTGTTTTTTTCAATAAACGCGAGTTCAACTTCAGCACGTTCAAAAACATTGTGATTGACTATAGCATTGACAGTTTGCTCACCGATTCCGGGTATTTTCAATAAAGCGCGTTTCTTTTCCATGAAAACAGCTTTAACGCCTCCGCAATATGCAACAAGGCTCTTGCCGTTTACACTTCCGACGCCAGGAATCAGCGTCAGCGCCAATTTATAGATAAGATCTTCCATATCGTACTTCAAACTTACAAAATTTATAAAAACCTTCTAATGCAGGATGGTAATATTTTTAAGTATCTACTATTGATAGAGTTGAAACATTAAAAAAGTGCTGAGTACTGAGCGGTTTGTGCTAAGTTATAAGAAGAGTTATATGCTTTGCACAAAGCACAGTGCACACAGCACTAAGAATTAAACAGTTTCCCGGACAATAATCCATTTAAAAGATTCCTTACTAAATCCTACATTTGTATTTCGAAAAAGACTGAATGGAGCCAAAGCCTTTGCATATTTTGATAAGCCCACTGGATTGGGGTCTTGGGCATGCATCCCGTTGCATCCCGGTTATCCGTGAGTTGCTCAAAGCCGGGCATAAAGTTACTGTTGCTGGTTACGGACGTTCGTTAATTCTGCTACAAAAGGAGTTCCCAAATCTCAAAAGCATAGAATTAACAGGGTTTTCTCCTTCGTATTCCAAAAAAGGCAGCATGACGTTGCACTTGTTTCTGTTACTGCCCCGGTTTCTCATTTCAATTTTTAGTGAATACAGGAATTTAAACAGGGTAATAAACAAATACCATTTCGATGTCATTATCTCGGATAACCGTTACGGCTTGCGGAACAAAAAGATAAACAGCATTTTAATAACCCACCAGGTAATGATTAAAACACCTGGCTATCTGAAATTTGCAGAATATCCTTTATACCGCATCTCCCGGTTGCTGATAAGTCGCTTCAATGAATGCTGGATTCCGGATTATGGAGAATCACCTGGATTGAGCGGAGATCTTTCACATAAATATCCATTACCCAAAAATACCAGATATATAGGGCCATTGTCACGGTTTAGACCGGCCAGTACTTTTAAAGAAAAAAACTCTGTTGAAAGGAAAATTACAGCAATTATCTCCGGGCCTGAGCCACAGCGGAGCATATTTGAAGATTTACTGACCAGGCAACTTGATGAATTAAATCTGCCAGCTACGATACTGAGCGGGAAGCCTGAATCAGAAGACAAATCAATTACAACAGGCAAACTGACAATACGCCCTCATATATCAACAGACAAAATTATCTCAATTATTAATTCGTCATCCATAGTGATATGCCGCTCAGGATATTCATCAATCATGGATTTACATGCACTGGGTTTAAAAGCCTTGTTTGTACCAACACCTGGCCAGACCGAACAAATCTATTTAGCTGAACTGCATCAGAAACAGGGCAATGCTTTGTGCCGAAAACAGGAATCCGTAAATCTTAGTACTGATATTGAAGAAGCGCAAACCTACCCCGGATTTAAAAACAGCACAATGGAAACAAGTATTGGTGTTGCAGTCAGGAATCTGAAAAATAAATAATTCGCTAATGAAATTATTCTAAGTATTTTTGCAGCCATTTAAATCGCAGAAAATGATTTTACAATTTATTCACTGGAATATAAGTCCTACAATTTTCAGTTTAGGTCCGATCAGCGTGCGCTGGTATGGACTACTGTTTGCCATGTCGTTTGTAGTAGGCTATTTTATTATGCTTCGCATATTTCAAAAGGAAAATCTTCCCGAACTACTTCTTGATAAACTTAGCATGTATATGCTGATATCAACGGTAGTCGGGGCACGCCTAGGGCATGTTTTATTTTATGAACCTGCTTCATATTTTGCTCATCCGATGGATATTCTTAAAATCTGGCAAGGTGGTTTAGCCAGTCATGGTGCTGGAATAGGCATTGTTTTTGCACTTTACCTTTTTTCCAGGAAAACACGCCAGCCTTTTTTCTGGGTAATAGACCGCATTGTAATAGTTGTAGCGCTGTCTGGATTTTTTATCCGCACAGGTAACTTGTTCAACAGCGAAATTTTTGGCAATGCCACCACTCTCCCATGGGGATTTATATTCGAACGTGTAGGCGAAACTTTGCCACGACACCCGACCCAAATTTATGAAGGACTTTGTTACCTTATTCTTTTCTTTTTCCTGCTTTGGTATTATTACAAAAAAGATGGCAGGCCAAGGCCAGGTTTCCTGTTCGGATTTTTCCTGGTCTGGGTATTTGGATTCCGATTCGTTATTGAATTTATAAAACAGCCACAGGTAGATTTTGAAAGCAGCATGGCTTTGAATATGGGGCAATTGCTTTCCATTCCTTTCGTAATAGCAGGGATAGTGATATTGGCTTGGAAACCTAAGATTACAAAACAGGTATCTGGCTAAAATTTTGATGCTTTTTACAAAACCAGTAAAGGAAAAGGAGCCTCAGCTCCTTTTTTTTATTCCTTTTATATTGAAAACTAAAAGTTAAAAGGTTCAAATCCCTGGTCTAAATTAACGAATCTCAAGTCACAAAAATCAAAGCTTGCAGGCTCAATTGATCTTTGATCCGACTCAGTTCATCATAAATACGCATAATTTCATGTTTGAAGCAGGACTAAATATTTGAGAAGTAGATTTGATTTGGTATCACTCTCATTGAATGACAAGATTCCAATTTATAAAACTGCCCGTCCTTTAACTTCTCAAGAGAGAACAGTTCGTATTTTATATGGTAGTCAGCGGTTACTTAACCATTCAATTTATTAACATCCATCAATAACAAAAAACGGGAGCCTCAGCTCCCGTTTTTGATATAAATAAAGATTGCCAGGTCTATTTCATCCCACCCATCCGTTCATTCATAAATTTCTCTACTTTTTGTGATATTGCTTTCTGATTGTACTGATCGGCAATCTGTTTCATCGAATTGAAGAAACCATATGCTTCATTCAGGTCCTCATCATAATTACTGCGAAATTCGGGATTGAGTGAAAGGTAATAATCCGTATTCTGCTGGTAAATCTGCATCAGCTTGGTTGCAAGCTTGTTTCCTTTATCAAAAGCACCTGCTTTATAATACACATCAACAAACTGTATCATATAGTAGTCGAAGTGGATCTTATTGTCAGGGAAAATCTGCTGAACATAATCACAAACTTTAACAGCTGAATCGTTTTTGCCTTCAATAGTAAGTTTGCGTGCAAGTCGTGCAAAATCCTGTTTAGGCATCATCACGTTGCGATAGCTTTCGCGATCCACATAAACACCAGGTAAATTAAGATTGCCCCATTTGCACTTATTCATAAGTATATCGTATGATGCATCTGAGTTAACACTTCCAACACCTTTAATAAAGTCACGATCATCAGGTTTTACCGGCATAAACCGATAGATAAAACCTTCCTGGTAACAGTATTTATCTACATCAACTGCGTCGCTCATGCTCGAAGGGCTCACAAAATAAACAGGTCGTTTAAACTTGTTTTTAGCCAGGAAATCGAGCAGCATCAAGTCATTCTTATACAAATAGTTTGACTTAATATCCCATTCCACAGTACCTACAACTCTATCTGCAAGGTTAGCCGGAACAATACCATTCTTAACCATCGAAGCAGAATCAAGTGTAATTTTCACCTTCTTGGTTGGGTATATGGCTATTGATCTCGATCCGGATTTAAATCTTGAAGCAGGATCTTCGCTGGCTATAAGGTTAATAATATCCTGAAGTTCAATTCTCTCTTCCTGAAATTGCCCGGAAAATGCGCACACTTCATTTATACCTTTGTTATACTGATCGTACGAAAGTGTAAAAGGCAAAGCATCCGATTTATATATCTTCCTCATCAGCTGATGCACATACCAGTCGCCGGAAGAAAGCATGAAATTCACTACTCTAACATCAGTTCTGATGCCTTCTACTTCCTGGGCATACCATAAAGGGAAGGTATCGTTATCGCCATTGGTGATCAGAATCGCATTGGGAGCACATGAGTTAAGGTAATCCACGGCAAAGTCGCGGGCCGAAAATTTGTTCGCACGGCTATGATCGTCCCAACCGTCTTTTGCCATAATTCCGGGAACCAGCAACAAACAAATCAGCGTAATCGGAATGGCTATATATTTCTCATTTACTTTCTTCAGTAAATCCCATAAAGCCATCACCCCCAGCCCTATCCAGATCGCAAAAGCATAGAATGAACCTGCAAAGGCATAATCACGTTCACGCGGTTGATAAGGGGTAATATTCAGATACAAAACAATGGCAATTCCAGTCATGAAGAAAAGCAATAATACAACCAGGAAACCATCGGTATGCTTTCGCAGATGGAAATACAAGCCAAATAAACCCAGGAGTAAAGGCAGGAAATAGAATTTATTTCTAGCCGAATTCGACATACTGTCCGGCAAGTTGGATTGGTCGCCGAGCCTTGCATTGTCAATGGCGGGTATTCCGCTAATCCAGTTACCATAACGTATACCACCTGCACTTTCAATATCATTTTGCCTTCCGACAAAATTCCAGAAGAAATAGCGCATGTACATATGCCCCAACTGGTAACTCATGAAAAACCTTATGTTCTCAATCATTGTGGGCTTATACAATGTTTCAGTCTTTCCTTCATCATTTACCACATCAATAGGCGTACCTTTTATTTTCCCCCACGATTTGTAAGCCGAAATATGACTAGGCTTCTGGTTGCTCCACATACGTGGGAAAAGTGTACAAAACTTACTGTCGTAATTTGGATTTGTATTTTTACGATCATCAGTCATTACATATTTACCCTTTTTTAAGTCTTTAACATAAAAAGGAGTACCGTCGGAATACGGATTTTCTTTATCCTGAGGCGCATTGTAATACTGTCCGTATACAATTGGCCATGTTCCATATTGTTCACGGTTGAGGTAAGATAAAAGACTTACAGCATCACTCGGGTCATTCTCATTGATTGGTGTATTGGTGTTTGCACGGATCACAAGAAGAAAAAATGATGAATAGCCGATCAGCAGAAATGCTATTGAAAGGAATATTGTATTTGCTGCCGAACGAACCTGGCTGCGTTTTAAATGACTTGAATCACTCTTATACCAATAATAAACTCCAACTACAACAAGCAATCCAATGAATGTTGTCCATGAGAAGACAGATAAAAGCAAAAGAAGTACTCCGCCTACTGCGTAATTTACGGCTGAATGTTTATCCTGGTATGTAAAGCGGATACTCCAGATAAGTGCACCGATCAGAACAAGGAAATAGAATACAGACCCGGAATTAAACGGAAGTCCAAAACTATTTACAAAAAGGATTTCGTATTTACCGGCGAGATCAACAGTATATGGTATAACCAGGAACATAATAAATGCCAGGACAAAAATTGCTATACCCAAAGTGAGTACTACTCCTTTCCATGTTGTTTTATATTTCCTGAAATAAAATACCAGTGCTATTGCCGGAATTGCTAGAAGGTTAAGTAAATGCACACCTATTGAAAGTCCCATCAGGTAAGCGATCAGGATGATCCATCGCTGCGAATGAGGCTGATCGGCCACCTGGTCCCATTTAAGAATGGCCCAGAAAACGATAGCTGTAAAAAACGATGACATGGCATAAACCTCGCCTTCTACAGCAGAAAACCAGAATGAATCACTGAAAGTGTAAGCCAAAGCTCCAACCAAACCACTTCCGAGAATAGCATACATTCGACCCGTCGAAATTTCTTCGTCCTTCGTAAATTTAAGCCCAAGCATCGTTATACTCCAGAAAAGGAATAAAATGGTAGCCGAACTGCTTAATGCCGACATAATATTAACCATCATTGCCACTTTGCTGGTATCGCCAAATGCAAACAAACTGAAGAAGCGGCCTAATAACTGGAATAGAGGCGCTCCCGGCGGGTGGCCAACCTGCAATTTGAATGCGGTAGAAATGTATTCGCCACAATCCCACCAGCTGGCGGTAGGTTCAATAGTTGACAAATAAACCCACGATGCGAATGCAAAAACAATCCATCCGAGCAGGTTATTCAGTTTCCTGAATGTTTTCATGAAAAGTATAGATTAATGAATAAACAAAAATTTGAAGGGACGAAATTAACCAAATATTGCGATGTACGCATAACTTTTAGGAATTGTTAAGAAATTGTCAAAATCCGGGTAAATCAAAATACATTAAATCAAGCTCTTGCATTCCATTAACCTAAATTTGAAATACTTTTTTGCCTTAATTTACATATGTAAAGAAAAAATAGTACTTTTGCAGTCCTTTTAGGGAAGATTATAAGATTGTCCGATGGTGTAAAGGCAGCACGAATGGTTTTGGTCCATTCGGTCTAGGTTCGAATCCTGGTCGGACAACATTGACTCAATCAACTGACTGAAAGCACTTTTTATCATTTCCCGATAAAAAGTCTCCCAAACCGGGAACGAATACTTCCGGTGAGGCAACAGAATTAACAGTTGGCATACGAATTACTGTATGCAAGCTCGTGACGACTTGTGGAGGGGACTTTGGTCCCCTCTTTTATTAAAATGCACTTTTTATAACCGAAACAACAACATAAAATGATCAGCGAACAACTCATAAAAGATCTCACCACTCAACATCTTGAGGGCACCGATCGTTTTGCGGTAAGCGTTGCAGTGCGATCGGATAACCGGATTCGGATATTTATCGATAGCGATTCACATGTGTTGATTGAGCATTGTATTGAACTGAGCAAATTTATTGAAGGGCAACTCGACCGTGAAGTCGAAGATTTTGAACTTAATGTTTCATCATCAGGATTGGATCAGCCATATAAACTTTCTCGCCAGTACATAAAAAATATCGGTCGCGAAGTATCTGTTTTACAAAAAGATAACAGTAAAATCGAAGGCACTCTGATCGCTGCCGACGAACTGGGATTCAGCGTGAAAGAAATCACCAATGTAAAGAAAGTCATTACCGAAAATACACATACCTTCCTTTATAGCGATATCAAGGAAACCAAAGAAATCATTAAAATCTGAAACTCAAATATTGAATTGCCATGGGCGAAATGGAGCACATCAACCTGGTCGAGACATTTTCTGAATTCAAAGAATTCAAGAACATTGATCGTGAAACTCTGATGCGTATACTCGAAGATGTATTCAGGCATATGTTGATTAAGAAGCATGGTACCGACGAAAATATCGATATCATTGTGAACGTCGACAAAGGTGACCTTGAAATCTGGCGTAAACGTATTATTGTAGAAGATGATGCATTGGAAGATGAAAATCTTCAGATCTCATATTCAGAAGCCATTAAAATCGAACCTGACTTCGAAGTCGGGGAAGAAGTGGTTGAACCAATCAAACTGGCTGATATTGGCCGTAGGGAAATTCTGACCGTTAGGCAAAATCTGATCTCGAAGGTCCAGGAATACGAGAAAGACAACATTTTCCGTAAATATAAAGATCGTATTGGTGACATTGTTACCGGCGAAGTTTACCAGGTTTGGAAAAATGAAATCCTGATCCTCGACGACGAAGACCTGGAGCTCACTATGCCACGTACTGAGCAGATTCCAGGCGATTTCTACCGCAAAGGCGATACTATCCGTGCAGTTGTTGCACGTGTTGATATGAAGAAAAACTCTCCGGTTATTATTCTTTCACGTACTTCTCCCCTATTCCTTGAGCGTTTGCTTGAGGCTGAAGTTCCGGAAATTTTCGACGGGCTAATCACAATCAAAAATATTGTCCGTGTACCCGGTGAAAGAGCAAAAATTGCTGTTGAATCCTACGATGACCGTATTGATCCGGTTGGTGCCTGTGTTGGTATGAAAGGATCGAGAATTCACGGTATCGTTCGCGAACTGCGCAACGAAAATATTGATGTAATCAACTTCACTGCAAATTCAAGCCTTTACATTCAGCGTTCATTAAGCCCGGCTAAAATCACATCCATCACCTTGGATGAGGAAACTAAACGTGCTGAAGTGTATATGAAACCTGACCAGGTGTCACTGGCAATTGGTAAAGGCGGACATAATATCAAACTTGCTGGTAAACTCACAGGATATGAGATCGATGTATATCGTGATACAGATTCCGATTACGAAGATGTTGACTTACAAGAATTTAATGACGAAATTGATCAGTGGATCATCGATGAACTGAAAAGCATAGGTTGTGATACTGCTAAAAGTGTTCTTGAACTTAGTGCCGATGAACTGGTACGCCGTTCGCAGCTGGAAGAAGAAACCATTCGCGAAGTGCACCGGATTCTGAAAGCCGAGTTTGAATAACAAACAATAACAGATGACGAAAGGAAGATATTCATGTATCGTCCGCTCATCAAGGCTTTGCATTATTATGTGTGCAAGTTGATATCTGTAACCTAAAAACATAAGTTTGAAAATTAAATCGTACTTTTACTCACTTATTCCGAGCTTCAGGCGAAATTTCGATAAAAGCATGTCAGACGGACCCATATCAATCAGGCTTGGAAAAGCCGCAACCGAATTTAATGTCGGTGTAACCACTATCGTTGACTTTCTGCATAAGAAAGGTCATAAAATCGATAGTAATCCGAACACTAAGTTGAGTCCGGAAATGCATACTCTTTTGGTAAAAGAATACCAGCCTGATAAGGCTGCAAAGGACATTGCCAAACATATTGAACTGGAGTATCAGGCTCAGAAAGCTGCAAAAACTGAGGAGAAGAAACCTCTTGTTAAAGAAGCTGAAGAAGTTAAACCAATTCACGAAACCCCGGTTGTTGCTCCTATTCAGGAAAAACCTGTTGCTGTAGCTCCTGTTACACCAAAACCGGTAGTGGTTGAGGCACCTGCAGTTCAAAAAGCTCCTGAAATTAAGGTTACCACTCCGGTTGCCCAGGAAGTTGCTCAGCCCAAACCATCGGTTCCAGTCGTAGAAGTTGCGAAATCGACTATTGATACAGAAATAGCTCCTGCTGTTTCAGCAACTGAGAAGCCTTCAGCACCTCCTGCCCATATTGAAGCTGTTCAAGCCCCAAAAGCTGCAGTTCCTGAAAGCGTTGTAGAGAATAAGATTTCTACTTCTACCGCAATTGAAAAAGGAACTGAACCAACAGCAATAGACGAAAGCGACGATGTGGTTTCTACCGGTCCTAAAGTATTAGGAAAAATCGATCTGAAACAGTTCGATAAAAAACCGAAGAAAAAAGAAAAGCCCGAAAAGATTGAAAAAATCGCTGGGAAAGATGTTAAGAAAGAAATATCAGCAGATACTGCTGAAACTGAAACACCAACGGTATTAGCCGAAAAAGTTGTTGAACAGGTTGTTACACCTCCAGCTTCGGTAATAGCTGAAGCAGTTGTTGTTCCTGAACCGGTCGCTCCTGTTGCACCCGAAGAAACAGCAGCTCGTATCAGTGATGTGCCATCCATTGACGGAACATACAATAAATCTGATTCCAACTATCTTCAAACCAAGTTTACAAAACTTGAAGGTCCGAAGATTCTTAGTAAAATAGAGCTGCCTCAGCCTTCACGTCCTGAACCCCGCAAACCCGTTGCTTCATCAAGCGATGAGGACAGCAAGTCGAAGAAGCGTAAACGTAAACGACTTAATAAGGGTAAAAATGGCACTGACGCTGCCGCTCCCGGAGCAACACCAGGAACTACCACTCCCAGAGTTGTAGTACCTGCTAAATTACATGATAGAACAAAAGCTAAACCTGGAGCTAAATCACATACCCGTACTATTTTGCCTAAAGCAGAACTTACCGAGGAAGATATCCAGAAACAAATCAAGGAAACCCTTCAGCGATTAAGTGGAACCGGAAAATCGAAAGCTTCGAAATACCGCCGAGAAAAACGTAATGTTGCCAGTCAGCATATGCAGGAAGAAGTTGCCAGGGCTGAAGAAGACAAGTTAGTACTTAAAGTTACTGAATTTGTTACAGCCAATGACTTGTCGGTGATGATGGATGTACCAGTTACAAAAATTATCGCGACTTGTATGACTTTGGGTATGTTTGTATCAATCAATCAACGACTTGATGCTGAAACTATCTCTGTGCTTGCCGATGAATTTGGTTATAAAGTAGAATTTGTCAGTGTTGAAGTTCAGGAAGCTATCGACAATTCTGATGAATCGGATGATCCTTCGCTTCTGAAACCACGTAATCCTATTGTTACTGTAATGGGGCACGTCGATCACGGTAAAACATCGTTGCTTGACCATATCCGAAGTGCAAATGTAATTGCCGGAGAAGCCGGGGGTATTACACAGCACATCGGAGCATACGAAGTACAATTGGAAGACGGCCGTAAGATCACTTTCCTGGATACTCCAGGTCACGAAGCTTTTACTGCTATGCGTGCCCGTGGTGCCCAAATTACAGATATTGTAATTATTGTAGTTGCAGCCGACGATACAGTGATGCCTCAAACCAAGGAAGCTATTAACCACGCACAAGCTGCCGGAGTACCTATGGTTTTTGCCATTAATAAAATTGATAAAAACGGAGCTAATCCGGAGAAAATAAAAGAAGAACTTTCAAAACTCAATATTCTTGTAGAGGATTGGGGTGGAAAATATCAGAGCCAGGAGATATCAGCGAAAAAAGGTATTAATGTTACCGAACTTCTTGATAAAGTATTGCTCGAAGCCGAATTGCTGGACCTTCATGCCAATCCGGATGCCAGGGCAGCTGGAACAGTAATTGAATCATCATTGGATAAAGGACGCGGATATGTTGCAAAACTTCTCGTTCAGAATGGCACACTTAAATTAGGCGATTTTGTTCTGGCCGGTTCAGTTTATGGAAAGGTGAAAGCCATGTATAATGAGCGTAACCAGCCTATAAAAGAAGCAGGTCCATCGGCTCCTGTACTTTTACTCGGCCTTACCGGTGCGCCACAGGCTGGGGATAAGTTTAAAGTGATGATTGATGAGCGCGAAGCCAAGCAGATCGCTACCAAACGTCAGCAATTGCAACGTGAACAAGGCATTCGTACACAAAAGCATATCACACTCGACGAAATCGGACGCCGTATTGCAATCGGTGATTTCAAGGAACTGAACATAATTGTTAAAGCTGACGTTGACGGTTCAGTTGAAGCGTTGTCAGATTCACTGCTAAAACTGTCAACTCCGCAGGTTCAGGTGAATGTTATTCACAAGAGCGTGGGTGCGATTACCGAAAGCGATGTACTGTTAGCTTCTGCTTCGAATGCAATTATAGCTGGTTTCCAGGTACGCCCAAGTATGAGCGCCCGCAAATTAGCCGAACGTGAAGAAATTGACATACGCTTCTATTCAATCATCTACACTGCTATCAACGAAATCAAGCTGGCCATCGAAGGTATGCTTGCTCCGGAAATAGAAGAAAAGATTGTTTGTAATGTTGAAATACGCGAAGTATTCAAAAACTCGAAGGTTGGTGCAATTGCAGGTTGTATGGTTCTGGACGGCAAAGTTACACGTAACACACGTATCCGTGTTATTCGCGATGGTATTGTGGTACATGCTGGGTCACTGGGTTCGCTGAAACGATTCAAGGACGATGTGAAAGAAGTTCTTACCGGTTACGAATGCGGATTGAATATCGACAACTTTAACGACATTAAAATCGGTGATATAGTTGAAGGATATGAAGAAGTTGAAGTGAAACGTAAACTATAATTTAAATTCAGGTTCGACTTGAAGACGCTCTCTAAATAATCAATAAGTATAACGGCTGCTTTTGGGTGGCCGTTTTTTTTGCCGGTTTATGACTCAAAATCACAATCCGATAACGGATTTAGTGAAGATTCGGCACTGGGTAAGGTATATAATTACCAGATTTTAAGGTTATATAAGGAGATTTTTTTATGCTCATATTGACTTATACAAGATGTGATTGTATATTTACATCACCAACCCTAAAACCAAAAAATCATGAAACAAAAACCTATCCTAGTTTTATTGCTTTTATTGTTATCTACAATTGTTTTCGGACAACTTGAT
>CAIWMA010000567.1 GCA_903913645.1 uncultured Bacteroidales bacterium
TCAATTTCAGATCGAGAAAGGGTCGTTATCGAATGATTTCTATTTAATCCTCTTTTTACTGTTTCTAATCCTATTCCAGCCGAGGCTCCTATGATTGTTATATTCATTTTGCTTTTTTTTTGATTTCCAAATATTGCTGCCACCGTTCCGACGCTATGGCAAGTGCGGGATTAGATTGTTCTGCCTATTCAAGCCAGAACAAATGTATATTAATTGTTTCAATGTTTCAACGAACACAGCCTGTCCCGATGAAATCGGGGCAAACCCGCATTTGCTATAGGTGTGCTGTGAATGATTTATCTTTTTCATGAAATCCAGTCATTCTTTTCAGCAGTTACTATCCATTTCCCATTTTCAAATTTAAGCCAAATAAAAAGTCCAAATGAGTTTTTAGGTGTGCGATACAGACAAATTTCAACCAATGCTTTTGTCCTGTCTGCGTTGTATCCAATTTTGGAAAATTCAACAATACCGGTAACATCTTTATATACTTTATAGATGTCAGTGTAACCCGAAATAAGATTATGACTTAAGTACTTGTCAAAACTATTTCTTGAAATTCTGTACAATTTAATCGAGTTTTTGAAATTGCTGTCAAGGATGCATTTGTTAATATTTCGCTCTTTAAAACTATTTAGCAAAGAAGAATCCGATGCTAAATAACTGAATGATTCTTTATCTTCTTTCCCGTAAATTCTGGTTGAGTCGATAAGAAGAAGATTACGTCTAGGATTTTTAATATAACTAATCTTCTCATTCTTTTCGTCAAAACTCATAGTCGAGTCAATCTCTGGGAGCACATACTTGTCAAGTAACATTGAATAAATTTTATAATCTACTGAATCAAGATTGCATTGGTTTTCAGTAGTCAAAACAGACTTACAGCTTACAAAAAGAAACAATATAATTAAAGATAATAGTCCTTTCATGGTTGTCTTCTAAGATTGGCCATAACGACGGCTGACGCTCCCGATAATTCGGGACAAGTTATGGCATGTGCGGGAATAAATTGTTGCTCAACTGTCAGCCAGCATAACCTGTCCCGATTTATCGGGAAATGTATATAAAGATTCCTAATGTTTCAACGAACACGAATACCCGCATTTGCTATAGCGTTTGTTATGCGCAGATATTTATTCATTTTTTGTTTGTCGGATTTCTAATTTAAATGTCTTTTCCCAATTTCAGGAAAAACGTTTAACCCTTTCTTTACGTAATTTCTATCCTGTCTGAGATTAATAAACTCTGGATTAGTTAACCGAACAAATATAATCTCGGTTTGAAATTTATTGTTAATTGGCTTTTTAAAACTGTCATCGTAAACATATAATTTTCCACTATCCATTTTATAAAATATAATGTCTGTCCCTAAGGTCTCTATATATTTATCGTTCTGTGAAATATTAAACCCTGTTCTAAGTCGTTTATTTAATCCAATGGCAATTTTCGAGTCACCGAATCCCCAAGATTGTTTGATCAAGTATATGGTTTCTCCGTTAGATTTATTTCTCAATTCAACTGTCTCCTTATTTCCACTTAGGAAAAAGAACAATAAAAACCCTAAGAAAACCAACAGTCCACTTACTGTGCCTATGAGCAAGATTTTGACGATCAATTTGGTCATTTTCTACGATTTATATTTGCGCATAACGGATGACGCTCCCGTTACACGGGACAAGTTAATGGCAAGTGCGGGAATAAATTGTTGCTCAACTGTCTTCCAGCACAAATGTAAGTAAAGATTCCAAATGTTTCAACGAACACGCAAACCCGCATTTGCTATAGCGTTTGTTAGCTGCAGGTATTACTCAATGAGATTTACAAGTTAAATTTTCAATCATAATTTTATTGGTTCAAAAAGTAAAACATCATGGTGTCTATATTTTTTCTTTGAAGCCAGTTCGATTTGGTGATTCTTTAATACAAATGATTTGAGATATTCGCGATCAACTTCTTTGATTTTGTGGTTTTTTGCAGGTATTAACTCATAAATGAGATAGTCGATATTCCCATTTTCTGAAATAAAGTAGTCAGCACGCAAATCACTAAAATTTATAGTAAGATGCTTTTGATTGATGTCTTGATACATTTTGTCGAAATAAACATAAAATGCCTGATCATAAAACAATGGCCAGTCAAGTATGTCTTTCCTAAGGTTTGTATCCTTGTCAGTTTCAAGATAGACATGATTTAAAGAGTCTAGTATCTGTCTTCCATTGCGACTATTTAAGTCAATGGCTTTTTGGGCATTAGTTAAAAGTCCCCAAAAAGTTAGAATAATTAATATGTAAAGTCTTTTCATTATGTGGTTTTTTATACTTGCAGCTAACGGTCGAGGCTATATGCAGTAAGGGATTGCGGGCTACTTCTCTGTCAACCGACACGAAAGTTTGAGCGGGGCAGAATGCTTGAATTATCACTGAAACCCTTATTGCAGATAGCCTTTGTTAGCGTTTCGTTGGTTTTATAAAATCTAAATCCCCCAATAAATGGATTGAAAGTCAAGTGCTAAGTTAATTCTCAGGCTTGTCTTTTCTCAGGTATAGTATAATAGAGGTTAAAGCAACACCGAAACTGATTCCAGATACAAAAATTAACCAGAATCCAGCACTGCTTGTTTTTAAGCACCGTTCTGTATTGAAATAAAGAGCAAAAGGAATAATAGCGAATGCAAAGCTAATTATAAATCTTTGCAGGAATTGTTTCTTTTCATTTTTCATACTTTCA
>CAIWMA010000568.1 GCA_903913645.1 uncultured Bacteroidales bacterium
CTGCGGCCCATGGCAGCAATTTTTGCCATATCCACATCCTGGTCATAAGGAATAGTTTTCTGCCAGTCGATATTCGGATCGATACTTTGTTTCGGCCGAACCCAGCCGCCATCGAGCCAAAGGATATCTACTTTTTCGTAATTCGAGAGAATTTCTTCTATCTGGTTGTAAGTGAAATTTTTGTACTGCTGCCAGCGTTCAGGATAGCGCTTCGGATCATAATTTACATTGCGGTCTTTGGGTGGGAAATATGGCCACCAGTACGAATCGCAATGCCAGTCGGGTTTTGAAAAGTAGGTACCGATTTTAAAGCCCTGCTTACGGAATGCATTTGTAGTTTCGAGACCAATATTAGCTTTTGGATTTGTATGAAAAGGCGTATTCGGACTCGTAATTTTATAATCGGTGTATTTGCTGTCGAACATGCAAAATCCATCGTGGTGCTTGAATGTCAGGATCATGTATTTAAAACCGGCTTCTTTTGCAGCGGCAGCCCATTTATCAGGATTGAAGTTTACTGGATTAAATGTCTTCTGCAGATCTTCGTACGCTTTTTTGTACGTAAAATAGTTTGTGGAATATTGACCTTTTCGCTGTGTCCAGCCTTCGTCTTCAGGGCAAATGCTCCATGATTCAACTACGCCCCATTGGCTGTATGTTCCCCAATGCATAAATATTCCAAATTTCAGATCCTGCCATTCCTCAATGTTTTTAACTACTTCAGGGTCTTTTGAAACGATATATGGTGCTTCAGATTCCTGTGCTTTGAGGTTCTGAAAGGTGAACAATAACAGGATTAAAGCTAAGATTTTTGATCTCATTGGAATAAATAGTATTAGTTTCTTTTGAATATTAAAACCGAACTTCCCTGTTTTGAAGTTAAATTTCATCAACAGTTGCTGGTAAATTATACAATGGACCACTTGGCCTAGACCCAAGAAATGAGAAATAGATTATAAAAAGGTAACTAATCAACGGAATTATAAAAGCCAGAGCCATGCTGTGCGTTTTGTCGGAGATCAAACCCATCAGAGGTGTCCAAACCGCACCTCCAATAATAGCCATTATGATCATCGACCCGCCAAGTTTGGTGTTGGGTCCCAGACCTTTTACACCCAAGGCAAATATAGTTGGAAACATCAGCGACATAAAGAAACTGCTTGCTATCAATGACCATCCCCCGATTATACCAGGTATAAAGATTGCAGCCGCACAAAGTGTAACGTTTATAATACTGTATGCGCCCATTAGCTTTTTAGGATCAATACGTTTCATCAACGCAGTGGCAACAAAACGGCCGATACCAAAAGCAGCAATGGACATAAACAGCAAAGTTCCTGCTTCTTTTTCTGATTTCTGCATGTAATCTTTGAGGTACGGAATCATAAAACTCCAGGTTCCGACCTGTGCTCCAATATAAAAGAACTGAGCCGCAATTCCACGTATAAAATGCGGATAATGAATCAATGCCGAAAGTTTCCCTGTTTCGTTTCCATTTGATTCTGACGTCTTTTTTTCGACAGGGAATTTAGTTCTCCAAATAAGAAATGCCAATAGCAAAATAATACAACCAATTACCAAGTAGGGTGGGCCAACCCGCATGATTTCCTCATGGAGGTATGCCTGGTAAGTTCCGGCAGATTTCATAGCGTCTACCTGTATGCCTGATAATTCGGTACCGGAGAAAATAAAAACGGTTCCGATCATAACACCTGTCATGGATCCCAATGGATTGAAGGATTGTGAAAAATTCAGACGGTGTTCTGAAGTTGCAGGATCGCCTAGCACGGCAATAAACGAATTCGAGCCAGTTTCGAGAAACGCCAGTCCGCTAGCTATTACAAACAGAGCAAAAAGGAAGAACCCATACCTTCCGGAACTTGCTGCGGGCCAAAACAGGAAACATCCTGCCGCAAAAAGCAACAATCCAAGGATAAGTCCGGTTTTGTAATTGTATTTATCCATGATAAGTGCGGCAGGCATTGCGAGCAGAAAATAACCCAGGTAAAATGCCGATTGTACCAAACCTGCCTGCAAACGGGTCAACTCGAACGATTTCATAAATTGCGGAATAAGAATATCGTTCAGGTTGTTAGGCAAAGCCCAGAGAAAAAATAACGCGGTAACTAATACGAAAGGGAGTAATAACTCTTTGCTTACTATTTTGTGTTTTTCTGCCATAAGGATTGGTTTTAGTAGGGATTAGTCATTTTGCATGCATTAGCTGAAACCGGTACTTGGGAAATTGGTTTTTATAAATTATTCTTCCTCCTGATCCTGATTTGCATAGCTCCTTCAACCAGGCTATCCGATACAAGGATGATATAACCACCACCACCCGCACCCGAAAGTTTCCAGCCCAAAGCTTTGCTCTTATATTGCTCTATGGTTTGAAGAATATCCTCATCCACCATATTTGGGAACATAGCGATTTGTGCCTCAAATGAACTTCTGAAAGCATTTCCGAAAGCTACAATATCTTTTTTTAGAATTGCTGCCCAGCAGTCTTCGGTTGAATCAGAGAGCAATTTAGCGCCTTCGGGAGTGATATTTGTATTTTCGAGAGGACTATAGGAAC
>CAIWMA010000569.1 GCA_903913645.1 uncultured Bacteroidales bacterium
CTCCTTTTTGCAGGTAATACTCTTCCACTTCAATCTTTCCCGGGAGCTCATTTACAGATGCCGGATCATAAACCGGTACATCAAGGTAAATTTGCCCTAAAGCCGTCATCCTGCCGTTGGCACCATATAAATCAATATACGGATATGCTGTAGCACCGGAGCTTGTTCTTCCTATAAACCAGGAATACCTGAACACGGCAGGATCGCGCTCCAAAAAATTGGTTGTTCCGGCTAAATAACTTTTCTGACTTTGTTCGGTAACCCCATTATCCCAATTGGCAAATTCGGTTACCCATATTGGTTTACCGTATTTCCGTGCTCCGTCGATATAGCCGGTCATAGAGTTACCACCGCCATACCAATGCACCGCTATATAGTCGACCCTGCAGCCTGCACAAGCGGTTAAAAAATCATCCAGCCATTTAAAAGGGTTGGTATAAACAGTCCCGTTTTCCGAAACGCAATCACCACAATAATTCACGGCCGGGCTAACTAATTTCAGGTTATATTCATCTGCAATTGCCTGTAATTTTGGCCAGGCTGCTGCAGCCTGTGTAGGCGTCATATTCGCCTGCGATTTAAAATTAGGTTCGTTAAAGCCTAAAATATATTTCACCTTGTTATCCTGTGACACCCATGTGTTAACGCCGGGAATTCCCGCTGAATTCCATGCCTGAGGGGTATAATCTACAGCATAAGAAGCATACGTCGTCCGGATAGCCTCATCAGGCTGTGAATACCAGTTGTACCACCAGGAGATTCCTTTGGATGCAGTACTCATATCCGATGCAGAATGATACCCGTAACCAACGCCGCGTTTATTGCTTTTTGCCTGGCCAAATGAAATGGAAGCAATCAATAAAAGAAGAAATAAAGTAAAAGCTTTTTTCATTTAAGGCTGTTTAAAAGGCGATGTAATATTTGCAAAAATAAGTCATGATTTAATTACTTGAATGATTAATAAAATTTAAACCAAAACAGAATCAGAAGTGCTGGCTTACACGAATAATTGATACTTTTACCTGCACTAATAACACAGTAAAATGAAAAAGACATTCTTTCTGTTTCTTTTGTTCGCATCAGGGTTACTATCGTTTGCCCAGCAAAATAAAAGCGTTGCTTACAACCAGTATTTTACAGCTGAAACCATGCGCGTTGATTATTTCCATACAGGAACCACCACAGAGGAACATTTTTCCCTGGACCGGATTTTAAATGACGGAGTCTGGGCAGGAAGTGAAACCATTTTACTGGATGAACTCAACCGCGGGGCTTATTTTTTTAAGATTACCGACACTTTGACGAATACCTTGCTCTACAGCCGTGGCTTTGGCAGTGTTTTTGGCGAATGGCAGAGTATAGGCGATCCAACTTGGGGAACTTTTCACGAGTCGGTTCGTTTTCCATGGCCTAAATTGCCGGTAAAGCTGACAATTGAAAAGAGGGATGCGAAAAACAATTTCGATGCCATCTGGAGTATTATTGTCGATCCAAAATCAAGGATCGTAAATCCATCCGTTCTGAAAAGCCCGTATAAAAACTACGCATATATTGAAAATGGAAAGGCCTCCAATCATGTTGATATTGTAATTTTGGGTGATGGTTATACTGCAGCCGAAATGGATAAGTTCCACAAAGATGTGGCTTCGCTTACGGATGAACTCTTTACCGTTGAACCCTATAAGTCGCGTAAAGCTGATTTCAATGTCAGGGTTGTTGAAACCCCTTCGGCTACCAGTGGTGTCAACAAGCCTCATCCCGGGGTTTTTAACCGTACACCGCTTTCATTGTCGTATGGCGCTTTTGATTCGGAGCGTTACGCCTTATCATATGATAACCGGACCATTCGCGACGTGGCAGCCAGCGTTCCTTACGATTATATGTTTATACTGATTAATGAGCGCACCTATGGCGGCGGAGGTATATTTAACCTTTACTCTACGGTAGCGGCCGATAATAAGTTCTCACGTTATATTTTCGTGCATGAGTTCGGACATTGCTTTGCAGCTTTGGCTGATGAATATTACACTTCCGATGTTTCATATCAAACCCCTGCAATTACAGTAGAACCATGGGAGCCCAATGTTACAGCGCTTCTGGACCCTGCCAACCTGAAATGGAAAGAGCTTGTTAAGCCAGGCACGCCTATTCCGACACCATGGGAAAAAACCGAATTCGACAACTTCAGTTATGGCATTCAGAAGGAAAGACGGGCTTTACGTGCTGCTAATGTTCCGGAATCGCAGATGGAAGCTTTATTTGAACGCGAGAAAAATACGTCGCTCGAAATGTTCGGCAAAAACAAATTCAAGGATGCGACCGGCGCCGTCGAAGGCGGGAATTATATGCAATTCGGCATTTATCGTTCGGCGTTGGATTGTATCATGTTCACACGGAATAAGCAGGAATTTTGCCCGGCTTGTACCAAAGCGGTTTCCGAAGTAATTGATATGTATTCGAAATAGGGATCAAACAAAAAATTACATATTGGGTTACATAAAGAAGAATTAGC
>CAIWMA010000570.1 GCA_903913645.1 uncultured Bacteroidales bacterium
AGCAAGATACCTTCCTGCAGATTGACAATCAGGTTGGTAAGTAGATTTGTCTTCGTGTTTAGTGCAACTTCTGCTTGTTTGCGTTCGGTGATATCGACCACAAAACCTTCAAAAAACAGAATCTTTCCCTGTTCATCCTTTATCGCTTTTGCATCTTCATAGAACCATATCTTCTGTCCATCTTTACGTTTAACTTCATATTCATAACCCTTTACAAATCCTTTTTCTTCCATTAAGCTTATAAAATTGTCCCTTTCAAGAGGATCATAATAAGCATCTTGTGCTATATCCAATCGGCCATTCATCAGTTCTTCAGGAGTATCAAATCCATACATTTTTGCCAAAGCCGGATTTACTGAAATGTAAGACCCATCGATATTAGTTTGAAAAACGCCTTCCTGTGCATTGATAAAAATATTGCGGTATTTTTCTTCGCTTCTGCGCAGTGCATCTTCTGCTAATTTCAGTTCTGATATATCCAGGCAATGCCCGATATAACCGATAAATTCACCGTGGCTGTTATATTGCGGAGTTCCGTTATCCTGAAGGTAACGGTATTCGCCATCGTGGCGGCGCAAACGGTAAACCATACCAAATGGTTCTCGTTTGTCGAATGACGATGAATAGATTTCGAAGCACCGTTCCAGATCATCGGGATGAACTCCCTCGGCCCATCCATCTCCATATTCCTGATCCATTGTCCTTCCGGTAAAATCGAGCCAGACTTGGTTAAAATAAGTGCATTTTTTATCTAAACCTGCAGTCCAGATTAAAGCCTGCCCTGAATTGGCGAGAGAACGATAGCGTTTTTCACTTTCAAGTAAGGCATTTTCTGCCTGCTTACGTTCGGTGATATCGCGCATTATCCCGGTAATTCTTACCGGGATACTATTTTCGTACAAAAAGCTCGACGATACGGCAACAGGTATCAGTGAACCATCTTTGTTTAAGATATTTATCTCATAATCTGTAACTTTTCCATGCTTAAATAATTCTGATAGGAATAAATCCCTTTGTTTTTGATCAGAATAAAAACTGAGTATCGACTTTCCAATCAGTTCAGACCTGGTAAACTGGCCTTTCGAGAACATTTCAATTGAAGGACTGATTTCAAGTATGGTTCCTTCAGTAGAAATCTCATAGAAAACATCCTGCATGCTTTCAAAAATGGTACGGTATTTTTCTTCGCTACTTCGTAATTTCTCTTCGGCCTGCTTTTGTTCGGTAATGTCATGTAATATTCCGGTTCTGCCAACCATCTTACCATCTTCATACGAATTCTGAGCTGAAACCTGTACCCATATAATTTCCCCGGTTTGAGTAATAGCACGATATTCAATACTTTTATGTTCATTAAAACGATTATTCTTAAAAATATCAATCAGAAAGGAAAGGTCATCAGGATGAACAAAACTAAAAAAATTCTGTCCGATCAGTTTCTCAGGTTTTAAATTGAATAATTTTTCAATTGAAAGGCTTACAAATTTAATTGTTCCATCAAGAGTAACATCAAATACCACATCATTAATGGATTCGATAAGTTTACGATATTGTTCTTCGCTTTTCTTTAGCTTTTCCTCTGCGATTTTCCGATCGGAAATATCGCGGACAATAAATACTATACTTACCGGCTTATCAACTTCATCTTTTATGAACGCACCATTTACTTCTATGTCGAACACAGCGCCATCAGCTTTGATAGCTTTATATTCGGTAGCTCCTGTAAAGGTTCCCTCGAACATCAGTGAAATAGCAGTTCTTGCCTTATCATGATCTGTGGGGTCAATAAAATTAAATAACGGAATATTAACAGGCAACGCGGTATGTTCGATACCAAACATTTGCAAAGCCATAGGGGATGTAAAAATGACATTCCCCTGTAAATCAGAAATAAAAATGGTATCAGGAGAAGCCTGAAGGATTGAACGGTAAAGCGATTCGCTTTTTTGAAGTTCCAGCTCAACCAATTTTTTCTCGGTAATATCTATAAGTATACCAAACGCGCTTAAAAGTTTCCCATCCTTGAGCGTTGCATTCGTCGATAAGCGTACCCAACAGCTGCCTCCCGATTTAGTGCTTATTTTATATTCGTTTTCTAATTCATTTTTGAGACTGAGTTCTTGTAACCTTTTGGAAAGAAACTCGTTGTTGATGCCAACAAACTGGGCAAAATTTTTCCCTATTAATTCCTCTGCTGAATAGCCGATTATTCTTTCAATTGTTGAACTAATGTTTGTTATGATACCAGTATTATCTATTTCATAAATTACATCGGTAATATTTTCAACCAGATTGCGGTATTTGCGTTCGCTTTCAATTAATGAAAAGTCTTTTTCACTTCTTGCAATAAAGTTACCCAATCTTTCTGCTATCGAAAACAATAAATCCTTCTCTTCTGGAAGGAAAATGTCATTTGCCTCTCCTGCTATATGGCCGATATAACAGACTTCAACTTCACCTATTGCCTTATCACCGGTTTTAATCACACATTTTAATGAATGCTCTGTAGCTTTAAAACCTGTAGTTTTGTAGGTAGTATCGTATATTTGAATTCTTGCTTCGGTGTTTTCTGAAAACTGCCAGCCACCTGGAATAATTTCAACAATTTTACCGATTACTTCATTTGTCGAAAAACTGGAGCTACTCATTAGCTCCGATATGCTGTTATGGATGTTTAATTCCTTCATTCGTTCCTGAAGGTCGAATTCGGTTTTTTTACTGCTCGTTATATCTTTATGAGTTCCGATTACTCTGGTTGCATTGCCATCATTATCCCATTCCACTACTTTGCCTTCGGCCAGTACCCATTTATAGCTTCCATCTTTACACACTATACGGTGTTCGCTTGTATAAATTTCGCATTCACCATTAATATGTTGATTTATTGTGGCCATTGTTCTAGCCCTATCTTCAATATGAACACGGGTCTTCCATTCATCCAGTGTATCACCGACTTCTGATTCAGCGTAGCCTAACATCGCTTTCCAATGTGACGAATAAAAAACATAGCCCGTACTTATATTCCAATCCCACATTCCACTGGTTGAACCTTCTAGCGCATATTTCCATCGTTCCTCGCTTATGCGCAGTTTTTCTTCTGCTTGTTTGAGCTCGGTGATATCAATAATAGAAATATAGCACTGATCGGAATTGTAAGTAACAATGCCTGTTATATAAACTTCCAGTAAAGGGATTCCTGGTATCGAAAACCTTATTTCACATGATTCCTTTGCCTTATTTACAAACTGTCGTTTGAAAAATTCATTAAATACAAGTTTTGATTTCTCTGAAATAAAGGATCTGAAATCCTTTCCGATAAAATAAGGTTGTATATTTCCCAATGTACTGGCCCCGACAAGATTAATTTCGAGTATAAAACACAACGCTGAAAGCGTGATAAATCCTGTTAAAGAAGAATCTGATAAATGAAAATTTGTCTGGTCTGTATCAAGTTTATCTGATAAAGCAATTGAAAGTTCTTCATTTTGCAACTCCAGTTCTATCTGGTGCACACTGAGTTCATGTATAAACTTCAACATTTCGGATTCAGAATGAGGAAGTTCCCATTTTGTCAATTTAGTCTCCAGGAGGTCTAGTGCCTTTTGGCGCAGGGAAGTATCAGAAGTTCGGTTATTTTTTTTCATTTGGTAAAAAATATCTTCGTGACTGGGTTAGTTATAAATGCAAAAAGGTCGAAAATCAACTATTCAACCACCTTTAAATTAATCCAATCCTAAAACGAAAGTAATATTTTATTTGTATTTTATCGCTAAACTAATTTATAAAGTAATTTTTTATTACTTGCAAAATATTTCAGAAATATTATTTTACATATTAATACCAAGAAAGGCAAAATTAAAACTTGAATACCTATCAATATACTCTCAATCTCAGAATTAGTGATTTCATGGGATTCATCTTTAGGCCAGTGATTGGCTTCAGTTTAATGGAAAATAAAGCCCCCGAATTAGTCATGCTCTACCTAAAAGGTATAAGTCAAACTTAAATCATCATGAATAAAGTGTGTTATCCCAAAAGCAAAATTCCTAAATATTGCCTTTTAAAAAATCTGAATTAGTAAGCCAGAAAAGAGTAATGATTTTTTACTTAAAAAGAAAGTTACCGAATTATAAGTTTTCCTACCTCTTAATATCAGAAAATAAACGCTTATGTATCAGGATATTTTTTAAAAAACTTTCAGAATTGGCTTAACTACAAATTACACTGTTTAAAACAAGAATTTGATAAGCCTAAAGTTTATAACTTGGAATAACTGTATCTTTTTTTGGTAAATAAAATAACAGGCATTAATTAGACAATTATATAAAAGTCCATGAAGAGAATTTCTAAAAACTATTTCCTGTCATAAAACGAAACTGCATCTGCATTGTAATTTTATTGGAAATCACCTAAATTTTCTATCCAATAGATCGTAAATGCTAATTAAATACAACTGAAATAATCTACAAAGCGATCAATTAAAGGATAAAGCACAATTTTCAAAAAACTATTACACTAACTCCTAATAAATGTAGAAATATGTTATCTATTTGATATAAAGCTATTTACAAATATTTGGTATCAAAACAATGGTTGATATATTTTACAGCTTAAAAATACTTCAAAATTATTTTTCCCAGCAATTTGACTGATAATGAATATCTTCAGAATCAATTATAGAAATAAATAAAACTTTTTTTATGAAATAGTTGCAGGAGTAAAAAATGTATTTACCTTTGCACTCCCAACAACGACAACCAATTCTCATACAGAAACTGAAAGTCGAAGCGGGAAACAATACTATGAAATAATCAGCTATAAAAAGCTACGAATAGCATACCAAGTTCTTTGAAAGACTGAAGTCAAAACATAAAGCAGCGAATATCCCCTGTTCAAATTTATTTGGCAGAGAAGAAACAATC
>CAIWMA010000571.1 GCA_903913645.1 uncultured Bacteroidales bacterium
TAACAGGTATACTCTCATCAGGTTATTACCTAACAATTTCTTTCAATAAATTTATTTCTCCTACACTTAGTATTTAACCAAATACTGACTATTAAGAGTTTAACACATTTTAACGATCTTTTTATTTCGTTAACATTCTGCTGGTTTACATGGCTGTACTTTTGCATCGGTTAGTTAAACAAAAGGTTATTTTTACAAGTCTCTGCTGGTTACAGAGATATTTTCATAACTGGTTTTGTTGTTTGTTTGGGGAAATGCGGCTCATATACTGGGCCGCATTTTTTATTTCTGCTTTATCAGCATAACTGTTGTAAAATCCTTTCAGATTTTCTGGCGGTTAGTTATCTGTTAAATTACCGTTACCTATATGATCTTAACATTTTTTTTCGTAATTTTATACTCTCAAACCTAATAAGCAGGCATAAAATCTATACTGTCGACAATGATTAATCTCCGGTTCCAATATAAACATGTAACTAACTTCCTCTCGGAAGAAGAGATTAATTTAATGCAGGAGGACGTCGATATCAGCCATAGTCTGCTGGTTGAAAAAGCCGGAAAAGGAAATCAATTCCTTGGATGGATTGATCTTCCGGCTAAGATGGATGAGACTTTGATAAATTGCATTGAAGCTGATGCAAAAGCCTTTCGCGAAAAAATTGAAATCCTGGTTGTGATAGGAATCGGCGGTTCTTACCTGGGCTCAAAGGCCATTATTGAAGCGCTTTCAACACCTTTTTCTGCTTTTCAAACAGACCATAAAAATCCGGTTGTACTTTATGCAGGCCATAATCTAAGCCAGGATTACCATTCCGAATTAATTCACTTGCTTGATAAAAAAGAATATGCCATATTGGTTATTTCCAAATCCGGCACTACAACTGAACCGGCTATCGCTTTCAGGCTTTTAAAAAATCATATTGAAAAAAAATATGGACAGCAGGAAGCTGCAAGCCGTATTATTGCCATCACCGATAATTCAAAAGGAGCACTAAAAAGCCTTTCGGAAAAGAACGGCTATAAAACCTATGTGATCCCTGACGATGTGGGAGGTCGATACTCGGTGCTAAGTCCGGTTGGTTTGTTGCCGGTTGCTATTGCAGGATACGATATAAGACAAATTATAGACGGTGCCTGCGAAATGAGAAAGGCTTGCATTGAAACTTCTTCATTGCCCGATAACCCTGCTGCCTGTTATGCTGCAATCCGCACTTCGTTATACCGCATGGGAAGCCAGATTGAAATACTTGTTAATTATGAACCGTCGCTGCATTATTTCATTGAATGGTGGAAACAACTTTTCGGTGAAAGTGAAGGAAAAGAGAACGAAGGTTTATTCCCGGCAGGTGTTGATTTTACAAGCGATCTTCATTCCATGGGGCAATATATACAGGAAGGTCAGCGGATGCTTTTCGAAACTGTTATTCATGTACAGAAATCTAAGCATTTGCTCTCCGTTCCCAATGATGAAAATGACCTCGACGGGCTGAATTACCTGGCAGGAAAAACGTTACATGAGGTAAATGATATGGCTGCACTCGGCACATCGCTTGCACATATCGACGGTGAAGTTCCCAATCTGGATATTTTTCTGCCTGTAATTGACGAACGTTCCCTTGGCGAATTAATCTATTTCTTTGAATTTGCTTGTGGCCTGAGTGGCTACCTGCTCGGAATAAATCCATTTAATCAGCCCGGTGTAGAAGCGTATAAAAACAATATGTTTGCGCTGCTTGGGAAACCCGGATTTGAATCCGAAACGGAAGCCATCAGGGAGAGGATAAATGAGGAATAAAAGAAAGGGAACTGGCGAGGAGCGAAGGGGCGACAAGGAGAAAAATAAATTTTCTTTATCATTGAACACCAAAGGTATTTGAAGTTATAAACGCTGTAACTCTTTAAAAACGAAAGGAGATTCTCATGGAAAACAGGCTGTTCGAATATATGAATAAACGTATCGGTGCCGATTTTATTCACACAGGTTCCCCAAAGGAAGCCGGGCCGGTGATAACCATTTCGCGGCAAACCGGATGCGGCGCTAGGGGAGTTGCCTGGGAGATCTGTGAAGAACTCAATAAAAGAAAAAATCCGTCAGTTAAAACTGAAGGGAATTGGAGATACATCAGCAGGGAGATTTTACAGGAATCTGCCGAACAATTGAACCTTGATCCGACGGCATTAAAAAATGTTATCAATGATAAAAATCGTGGCATGATGGATCAGATCGTTGGGGCTCTTTCAACTCATTCGCATAAAAGCGATAAGAAAATCATGAAAACGGTGCAGGACGTCATCAGGCAGTTCGCTAATAACGGGAAAGTAATCATCATTGGTAGGGGTGGAGCCAGTATTTGCCACGACATAAAACGTTCACTTCACATCAGGCTCGTTGCTCCCGAGGACTGGCGTATTGCTGAAATAGCCCGCCGCATGGATTTCAGCAAAGCCTACGCCAACGAATATGTGCGGAAGCGTGACGAAGAGCGTCAATTGCTGCTCACAAAACTTTTTGGTAAAAAGCCCGACAGTTCATCTTATGATATAGAAATGAACCGAAGCCGCTTCACCGAAAAAGAACTTGCTGATTCCATTATTCAACTTGCCCTGATTAAAGGCCTTATTTAAATTCAATTAAACTAAACAACAACTCTTGAAGTCTACAGGAAGCTCCGAAAACACCATTCTAACCCTTAACGACCTGAGTATTTCTTTCAGCCACGAAGGGGAAGAACATGTTGCTGTAAATCACGTTTCGTTTAACCTGGAACGTGGTAGTACGCTGGGTATAGTGGGTGAATCGGGTTCCGGAAAATCGCTTACCTCTCTGGCTATAATAGGGTTAATCCCGAAACCAAACGGGAAAATAAATACCGGTTCCATCATTTTTCATACCTCAGAAGGAGAAAACATTAACCTCTTGCAGCTTCCTGAAAAAGAGATGAGGCATTGGCGTGGAAAAAGAATTGCAATGATCTTCCAGGAACCCATGACATCGCTAAACCCGGCATACCGCTGTGGTAAACAGGTGATGGAAAATATACTGGAACACGAAAATGTTTCGCGCAGCGAGGCACGTACCCGCACACTGGACTTGTTCAGAGAAGTATTGCTTCCTGATCCGGAACTGGCGTTTCGGGCATATCCGCATCAAATTTCGGGCGGGCAGAAACAAAGGGTTATGATTGCCATGGCACTGGCTTGCAATCCGGATATTCTGATTGCTGATGAACCTACCACAGCGCTCGATGTAACTGTACAAAAAACTATTCTCGAATTGCTGCGCACACTGCAGAAAAAACATAATATCAGCCTAATTTTCATTTCTCATAATCTGGATGTAATTGCCGAAATTGCGGCCAATGTTCTGGTAATGTACAAAGGTGAGATTGTGGAAAAAGGACCGATTGAACTCATATTCAACCACCCGCAACATCCGTATACCAAAGGATTACTCGCATGCAGGCCTCCGTTGGGAAAAAGACCTGTAAGAATGAAAACTATTGCCGGATTTTTGAATGGAACCGTAAATGAACGCGATATTTTCATCAATCAATCTGAACGGATTCAGCTACACGCAAAACTGTATGCCGCCGAACCTATTTTAAAAACGGAAGGAATCAATACCGTTTTCACCACCAAAAGCAGCATTATCGGGAAACCTGTTAAGCAATTTAAAGCAGTTAAAAATGTATCTTTTGCTGTTTATCCCGGCGAAACTCTTGGATTGGTAGGCGAATCAGGATGTGGAAAAACAACATTGGGCCGTACCATTTTGCGTTTAATCGAACCTATTTCAGGAAATACCATTTATAAAAATGTCCAGGTTAATGATATGAATTCGAATGATTTGAGAAATCTTCGCAAGAAATTGCAAATCATTTTCCAGGATCCATATTCATCGCTAAATCCACGTATTACAGTTGGTGAGGCTATAATTGAACCGATGAGAGTACATAAACTTCATGGAAATGAGAATTCAAGAAAAGCCAAAGTTTCTGAATTGCTTTTGAAAGTCGGCCTCGAAGCTTCACATTACGGAAGATATCCACACGAGTTTTCCGGCGGACAACGGCAACGAATTTGCATTGCCCGGGCACTAGCCGTTGAACCGGAATTTATTATATGCGACGAATCGGTTTCCGCTTTGGATGTTTCCGTTCAGGCGCAGGTTTTAAATTTGTTGAATGACCTGAAAAAGGAATTCGGGCTTACATATTTGTTTATCAGTCACGATCTTTCAGTTGTCCGTTACATGAGTGATCGCCTGATGGTAATGAAAAACGGCGAAATCCAGGAAATGGGTGAAGCCGATGAGGTGTATACAAATCCACAATCAGAATATACGCGAATCCTGCTTGATGCGATTCCGAAGGGTGTTGTTTAAAATAAAAGAGGGGAGATTGGGCGAGGGGAGACAGAGAGACGAAGAAATGGAGGGAATGTCGAAAGGACTATGTCGAAATTTAAAAAATAAGAATTATGTAATTACGACTTTAGTCGATTAAAATTGTTGTTTTTACCAGAAGCCAACATTATTCCGGGCAAAGCGGTTCGGAAACTGAATTAAAAAAGAATTAAAATGTCAAAAAAGAAACAAAATCCGCAGGCTAACGTAGCCCGCAACGAATTTACAAACAGAGTATTTAACTTGTTTTCGGAGTATTCCGACAACTCGTACAACTTCCGTCAAACAGCTTCGCAACTGGGAATTACTGATAAACGTGAAAAAGACCAGGTCCGTTCTATCCTTGAGCAACTTTGCATACAAGGTTCGCTGGTTGAAATGAACCGTGGAAAATACAAACTCAATCCCAAGCTCAAAACAGCTATTGCCAAAGCAAATACAGTTACCGGAATCGTTGATATGAAAGCAACGGGGAAAGCATATATCATAAGTCCCGACCTGCCTGAAGATGTATTTATCGAATCCAACAATACCAATCATGCACTGAACGGCGACAAGGTTAAAGTTCACCTTTTCCCGAAACGTAAGGACCGCAGGCCCGAAGGTGTTATTGTTGAAATAGTTGAACGTTCCAAGAAACAATTTGTTGGCATAGTTCATGTTTCCAAAAGATTTGCTTTCCTGGTACCTGACAGCCAGCTGATAAGTGTTGATATCTATATTCCGCTCACAGCTCTGAAAGGCGCAAAACACGGACAGAAAGCTGTAGCGCTTATCACCGAATGGCCCGAAAAAGCTACCAACCCGATTGGTGAAATTATTCATGTACTTGGTCAGCCGGGCGATAACAACGTGGAAATGAATGCCATACTGGCTGAATTTGATTTCCCACTCGAATTCCCAAAAGCTGCCGAAGCCGAAGCAAAACGAATCCAAAATGTAGTTTCTCCCGAAGAACTCGCCAAACGCCGCGACTTCCGAGATATCTGGACCTGTACCATTGACCCTGTGGATGCAAAGGATTTCGATGATGCTCTTTCGCTACAAAAACTGCCTGACGGAAACTGGGAAGTAGGTGTTCATATTGCCGATGTTTCGCATTATGTAACACCAGGATCCGCTATTGATACCGAAGCTTACGAACGCGGAACTTCCATTTACCTTGTCGACCGCACCATCCCTATGCTTCCCGAACAGCTTTCGAACCTGGTATGTTCGCTCCGGCCTGATGAGGAAAAACTTTGCTTTTCAGCCGTTTTTAAATTGAATGACAAAGCTGAAATTCTGAATGAATGGTTCGGCCGCACGGTTATTAAATCGAACAGAAGGTACGCTTATGAAGAAGTGCAGGTAATGATTGAAGGTGCCGAAGGTGATTTTAAAAATGAACTCATGACCTTGCATAACCTATCTTCGAAATTGCGTGAAGAAAGATTTAAGAAAGGTTCCATTGCCTTTAAATCGCAGGAAGTTAAGTTTAAACTTGACGAGAAAGGCAAGCCGATCGGCGTAATGATTAAGGAGCAAAAAGAAGCTAATTACCTGATCGAAGATTTTATGTTGTTGGCTAACCGCCGCGTAGCTGAAAAAATTGCAACCAAAAAGAACAAAGATGGCGAAGCCAAAACCTTTGTTTACCGTATTCACGACGAACCAAATCCTGAAAAGCTGATCCGGTTCTCAGAGTTTCTGCAAAAACTAGGGTATGGATTTCAAACCACAAGCCGCAAAAGTATAACCGCCTCTTTCAATTCGCTCTTTCAACAGATCCTTGGAAAAGGTGAGGAAAATATGATTGAGACCATCGCCATACGAACCATGGCAAGAGCGGAGTATTCAACGGGTAATATAGGCCATTACGGACTTTCATTTAAATATTACACGCACTTTACATCACCAATCCGCCGTTATCCCGACCTTATGGTACATCGCTTATTGCAATGGTACCTGGATGAAAAGCCCAGTGCTTCGCAGGAAGAATATGCTGAAAAATGCAAGCATTCGTCGGATATGGAACGTAAAGCCATGGAGGCCGAACGTGCCAGTGTGAAATACAAACAAGCTGAATACCTGATGGATAGAATAGGGGAGGAGTTCGATGGTTTGATTTCGGGCGTAAGCAAATGGGGAATTTTCGTCGAACTTACCGAGAGCAAATGCGAAGGCATGGTTTCGCTCAGGCTGATGAACGACGACTTTTATTACCTCGATGAGGAAAATTACAGGATTATCGGCCAGCGCTGGGGCAAAATTTACCGCCTGGGCGACAACATCCGCATCAAGGTTAAGAAGATAGATTTACAGAAGAAGCAGATGGATTTTGACCTGGTAAAATAATTATTATATAGAAATAGTGAGGGTTTTACGTTGCGTTAAACCCTCACTTAGTGTTAGTTAATCTCCTGTTTTTGCATTACGCTCAATAAAACTATATATTTGCTACACTCAATATTTTAATCTGATTTATAAGGAATAACCTGATTTATAAAATTCATATTAATTAACTAAACAAAACGCATATGAAATTCTGTCTGAATTGCGGAGCAGAGCTTAAACCGGAAGCCAAATTCTGTATCACATGTGGAACTCCCATTGTTGTAACGCCACCGCCACCTGTGCAGCCGTCGCCTGAACCACAACGTAACTTTCAGCAACAAGAACCTGTATTGGAGCAAGCCCGGGAAGCCAAGACTGCATTTAAAGAAGCTTTTGCCGGTAATACGAACCTTGTACAACGCGTAAAGAATATTATTTTAAAGCCTAAGGATGAATGGCTGGTAATTGCATCTGAACAACCAGATACCATGAAACTGATTGGTGGTTATGCATTAATTCTTGCATTGATACCGGCAGTTTCTACCTTTATTGCATATGGCTTAATCGGCACGTCCGAATTTATGGGGGTTTCGGATCGTAGCATCTTAAAAGGTTTAAGTGAAGCATTGAAACTGTTAATTTCAACAGTTGCAGGAGTCTATTTACTTGCATATGTTATTGACTGGCTGGCACCTTCTTTTGAATCTGAAAAGAACTTTGGCAAATCAGTGCAACTGTCTGTTTATTCATATACCGCCATGTGGATAGCGGGTATATTATTGATTATTCCTGGAATTGGATTTTTGACCACTATAATCGGGCTGTATTCTATATACCTTTTAGCTATTGGTTTGCCAATACTTAAAGGCGTCCCACAAGATAAAGTTGTAGGATACGTTGCCTTAACTATTATTGCAATGATAGTAATTACAGCCGTTTTAACTTTGATTTTTGGTGCTGTTGCATCATTTATATTTTTCTAATATCTCGGTGGAAATTGTTTCCTTATTTTTTAAATTATTAACCCTCATTAGAAAAGCTGTTAAAACAAATCTGTTATGAATTTTTGCCTCCAATGTGGAACAAAATTTGAACCTGATGCACGTTTCTGTAAGGAATGTGGATTTGATAAAAACACAGTTATTACGACTGCTGAAATAAAGCCCATGCTTGCAGATGTACCTCTTGTTATTGAAACTTCGCAATCTCCTCCTCTAAATCCTGCAACTCATCCAAAAACAACTGAACCACAAAGGTTTTCTTCACAACCAATTTCACAACCTGTAAAAACAAGCGAACCACTGAAACAGAAGAAGAGAATGAATGTGTGGATTTGGTTTATATTAATATTGGGAGTTCTGGGTGCGGCAAGTTGGTTTTTATATCCTATGTTTTTAAATTCGGACCATAAGTCACCAGCCGAAATAGCCTCAAATATTATCATCACGGAAAATTCCAATCCTGTAAGCCTGATGGATCAGGAATTAGCAAAGCAAAAAACAAAAGGACAAAACCAAAGTAAATCAGAAAATGCAACAAATCAGAAAGAAATTGAAACAGACGAAACTTCTGAAAATAATTTAACTTCAAAAGTCCTCCTGGAAGTAGGCCGAAAGGAAGAGCCAAAAAATAAAAACCCTAAGAACCCTGCCAAACTAGCGCTTAAGAAACCCACCATGATCACCAGGATTACTACCGACCATTACAATGATGGCATGGGAACACCACGCGGAGGTATGATAAAAATTATAGATAAGAACAATAATGTAATCGGCAGTTATAAGGCTTTTGGAAAGACTGGAAAAAACGGAACCCCAAGTGCCAAATGGATTGCCGAACCCAATATAATGCTTGAAAAAGGCACTTACTTTATATACGATTCCGAACAGGCTACCTGGTCGAAAACCTTTATAGGTGGCAATGGATTTATCATTGTCGAAGGGTATGAAATAGAGTAATAATTTTTGTGATATGATTTAAAGCTTAGCCTATTTCAGGAATCCAACGGTTTGGCATAAAACGATTTTTTGTTCCGGTCGAAGTTTCAAGGTTACAGATAGTTTTTCCCTGTCAACCGAAGCTCTTACCACACAACCCATATCAAAAGCAGCGCAAACCAGGTAAACATTTTCGGCTATAAAAGCGGCATCAGCGGATGCGTAGGATTCTTTTTTTGTTTCTTCAGCACTTTTCATTTTGGAATAATCGGCTACATAAATCAGGTTTAGCGGAGCCGTTTTTACATACTCCTGTGTTCCTGCCTGTTCTCTCAAATCGCCTTTTACAATAGGATATAAAGTTGAATCGTGCGGATCGTACCGGTATATTCCCTTTCCTAAGACCACGTAAATATCAATCTCCTGCCAGTTGACAGCAGTTGGTGCTGTGTGCTTCATTTCGTTTGCCCTGTTTATGCCATTTGCTGCCCACAGCACATTCGAAATATCCTGGAGACCCATTGCCCTGTCGGAAAACTCGCGGGTACTACGCCGCTCCGCAAGGGCTTTCATCAGGGTTTTTCCTTTTTCGGTTTGCGGAGGTAAAAGTTTAATTGGCTGTAATTCCTGGGAAACTGCTACTGTGCTGAATATGAATGCAATGATTAAAAGCAGGATATTTTTCATTGCTGTTTAGTTTAAGGTTCTGAATAAGAATTATTTTTATTCGCTTTCAATTTTGTTTCTCAGACCAAGCAAATATATTTTGTGCTCAAGATTTACTTTTATTTTATAATACCTGTAAAATCCCAGTAAAGATGTAATAATGAAAAGTATGAGTAATCCTGCATTATTCAGATCTTTATGTACTATTTCCAATGAATTTAATAAAAGAATTAATAGGAAAATTCCAGATAGTAAAACTGACAGAACTAATTGCATGTTATAATACCTCTCCACTTTTTTTTGCACTTTTTTAAGTAAATCAAAGTCTTCTTCTAATATATCTTTAAACGATGGAGATCCCCAAAAACCAGATAAACTTTTATTCGTTTTTGAAATCTGATCTGTAATGTCAAGTTTGATTTCGTCTGAATTCATAATTTTATAACTAATTCATAATTAATAATATGAGATAATTATTTGATTACATAGTATAAAAAACTCTCAACCAGCACAAAAATTAATCTATTCTTCAAATGCAGGTTTTATCACAATTCCGTCATACCTCTTTTCAACATCTCCTCGGTACGTTATAATGAGGAAAGGTGTTCCGTCATCATTAAACGTAATCCAGTCGCCTTCGCGGCTGCCGTTAACATAATTTCCCTGGTCTTTTAATTTTCCGGTTGGCCAGTACCAGTTAATTCTTCCGTTCAGATTGTCATCGATATATTCGCCTTCAAACTTTAATGTACTGTCAGCATAATACGACTTCCATTTTCCGAATCTTGCTCCGCCTTTATAACTACCTGTTTCACGATAATTTCCAAAATCATAAACCCATTCGCCTTCTTCCACTCCTTCGGCAAATTGTCCCTTAACAATGAGTCGCCCTGTTTCGTCATGTTCCTCGTATTCACCATCTTCCATTCCGGCGATATAGGATTGTATACGCCTTATGCTTCCATCTTCAAAATACCAGCGCCAGGTTCCATCCAATAAACCCGATTTGGTATATTTTCCTTCCGATTCAAGTTTGCCGTTTTCGAAATAATACTTCCAGTTACCAATTGCTTTTCCTTTGCTATATGCACCAACCGAACGTAATGTTTTATCTGCATAATATTCGCGCCAGTCGCCTTGCTTGTCGCCTTCTTCATCTACTATTCCTTCACCAGTTAGCGCACCCTTCGAAAAAGTATAGCCAGCGGTTATTTTACCATCTTCGTTGTATTCGCGACGAATACCTTCGGGAACATCACCGTTGTAGCTGGCCACAGTTTTAACCTTTCCGCTTGGATAATAATCGGTTTTTAATTTCAGGCTGGTGATTTCCTGAGCCTGAACCTGCTCCACATCATTAACAAACTTTTTAACAGTAAGAAGACTTCCGTTTTCATCATAGTCCTTAAAATATCCGTTCTTTTTATCGTCTTTATAAGTTCCTTCCAGTTTAACAGTGTTATTATCATAAAAATATTTCCATCGTCCTTGTTTGAGACCTTTGCTATCCTTGCGGTTAATACGTTCGCGGCTTACCAGGAATCCTTTTTTATATTCCATGTATGTGATAACACTTCCATCGGTGTCTAGTTCGCGGGCTATTCCATTTTCCAGTCCGTCAACAAAATTGACGATCAACCGGACTTTTCCATCAGGATAATAGTACGTGGTTGGACCTTGTTTGATATCATTTACAAAGGTTTCTGTTGTCATTTCACCCTGGCGGTAGGTTGATTTTAAACCGTTCTTTTTGTCTGCCGCGTAGGTAATTGAAACTAAAATTCTGGCTGAATCGTCATAAAATTTCCAAACACTGTCGAGCAAATAATTTTTGCGGTTTCCTTCTGATTTTACAATACCGTTCTCAAAATATGTCTTCCAATACCCGTCGGGTTTACCTTGACGCATAGTTCCTTCGCTCGAAAGTTTTCCGTTTGGATAATAGAATTTTGCTATACCATCCGTAACAGTATTAATCTGCTGTTCCTGTGCCTGTGCTGGAATTACAAGGCATACAGCAAAAACCACTAAAACCAGAGTTTTCAACAAAGCACTTTTTGAAAAGTAAACTGAGTAATTTTGCACAGCTTTTTTAAGTTATTGGTTAATAGTTAACAGTTAATAGTCTGTTTAACAGACATTTTAAAATTAAATAGTTAACTTTTTTTCTTTCAGTTTTTTAAAACCAGCTTGTAAACGGATACCACCATTTACTTTTTGCCATTAACTATTAACTACTTTCCCCCGTTCTTTGACAACTCGAGCATACGTAAAATCGGCTTTTTAGCTTTTTCTATCACTGTGGCAGATAAAGTAATTTCAGGTTTTTCGTTAAACATACAAAGATATAATTTCTCCAGTGTATTCAACTTCATATACGGACAATCGTTGCACGAACAGGTTTCATCAGAAGGAACAACTATAAATTGTTTATCGGGCGAAAGTTTCTGCATCTGGTGAATAATTCCGGTTTCAGTGGCAACAATAAACTTCCTACAGCTGTCCTTTGCAGTAAAATCAAGCATTGCAGCCGTTGAACCCACAAAATCAGCTAAAATTAAAACAGGACGTTTACATTCGGGATGAGCAATAAGTTTAGCATCAGGATGTTCCAGTTTGAGTTTCAAAATACTTTCGGTGCGAATGGTTTCGTGAACTTCGCATGCACCGTCCCAAAGTAGCATATCGCGCCCGGTTAATCCATTTATATAGGCACCCAGGTTTTTATCCGGCGCAAAAATAAGTTTCTGATCTTTTGGAAATGATTCCACAATTTTAACGGCATTGCTGGAAGTTACAATTACATCCGACCAGGTTTTTACAGCTGCAGTGCAATTAATATATGTAATCACTTTGTGATCAGGATGTTGCTTAACGAAATCGGAAAAATCTTTTTCTGGTGCACTAGCAGCCAATGAACAACCGGCATTCAGATCGGGCAGAAGCACTTTTTTTGACGGCGACAATATTTTTGCAGTTTCGGCCATAAAATGAACTCCTGCGAAAACAATAATGTCGGCATCGGTATCAGCAGCTTTTTGCGAAAGCTGTAAACTATCGCCAATAAAGTCAGCTATATCCTGAATTTCGGCCACCTGGTAATAATGAGCCAGGATTACCGCATTCTTTTCTTTCTTTAATTTTTGAATTTTATTTATCAATTCTTCATTCTTCATTTTCCCAATCTTTCTTATTCAGTAAATAATAATTATTTCTTTTTAATTAATTAATATGTTATTAATATTAGGCTGTTCATAGTGTTAGCAGTTTTTATGTATTTTATTTTTTATTGTGGCATGCTGGTGTTTATTCACGGGTTATAAACAATTATAAATGCGTTTAAGTTCTGATAATTATTCCTTTATGTTGGTTGTTAACAATCTGTTCATTATGGCCTTGGTTATAAAAATAAACACTTACAAACAAGTAAAAAATGTTCATAGTGTGTTGTAAAACAGCTCATAAACAGAGCAAACTTTTTTGAGCACCCAACCACCTGTTCACCTGTGAATTAATTGTTAAGAGCAAGCATAAACTTTGCACATTTTAGTAACAAAAGTAAGCACTTATTAACAATAATTGTTTAATAAATCTATTCGCCTGATAATGAAAGACCTTGTTTTTGGACGTACTTTTGTTTCATAGTGTAAGTGGTTAATTATGAAAGCAAATGAGTAAGATTCATTTACACCTGTTAATTTACAAATAATAACTTACTAACAATGGTTGACAAATCAAAAACTATAGCTTTAGGATGTGATCAGGGCGGTTACGATCTGAAAGAATATATAAAGATAAAACTCGCAGAATCAGGTTATTCAGTCAGAGATTTTGGCACATATACTCCCGAAAGTATCGACTATCCTGACGTTGCTCACCCGGTAGCTTCGGCAGTGGAAAACGGTCAATATCCGATGGCAATACTGATTTGTGGCAGTGGAAACGGAATTTGTATGACGGCCAACAAGCATGCCGGAATCCGTGCAGCGCTTTGCTGGAATACCGAAATTGCCCGGCTTGCCCGCCAGCACAACGATGCAAATATCATCTGCCTTCCGGGAAGGTTTATATCGCAATATGAATCACTTAGTGCTGTAACTACATTTCTTACAACCGATTTCGAGGGTGGAAGACATAAAACACGAATTGATAAGATACCTTTGCTGTAGCATTTTACAGCAATAAGCCTTGAAAAACACATTTGCCCCACACTATAATTAACTCGTTTCTTAATTGAACACCCATGAGCGATTTCTATACCAAGTTTGTTACCGATAGCGAAAAGACTGCGTTTGATAAAGTACACCGGGCAATAGTTGCATTTAACATTTCACGTTACGATGCTGCTGTTGTAAAAGGAAAAGAACAATATTGCAATCTGGACTTAGCCAAAAACCGTGCTGCGCATATTAAAAACAAGGTAATAACGGATATGCCTAAGTACCTGGTTGATTTCGAAGCTGCATTTCAATCGCGGGGTGGGAAGGTGATTTGGGCTCAGGATGGTTCCGAAGCGGTTAGCGAAGTGCTCAAAATTGTGAAAAAGCAGCAGGCAAAGCACATTGTGAAAAGCAAAACGATGGTAACCGAGGAAATTTCGTTAAACGAACACCTCGAAAAAGCAGGTATAGAATCACTCGAAACTGACCTTGGTGAATATATTGTCCAGCTTGCCGGTGAAAAACCTTACCATATAGTTACACCGGCCATGCACAAATCGAAAGAGCAGGTGGCGCTGCTTTTCAATGAGAAATTTGGTTTGGATGCCGACAGTACACCGCAGCAAATTACTGCCTATGTCAGGAATCTTTTGCGTGAGAAATTTTTTAATGCCGATATCGGAATAACGGGCGCCAATTTCCTGGTAGCTGATATTGGTGCAGTGTGCCTTACCGAAAACGAAGGAAATGCATTGATGAGCATGTCGTTTCCAAAAGTGCATATCGTTATTGCCGGTATCGAAAAACTTATTCCCAAGCTGCGCGATCTGGACCTTTTCTGGCCTTTGCTGGCTACTCACGGAACCGGTCAGAATTTGACTGTATATAATTCAATTATTACTGGCCCTCGCCAGGAAGGTGAAAACGACGGTCCGGAAGAAATGTATGTTATACTTCTTGATAACAACCGCACCGAAATACTGGCACATAAAAACCAACGCCGTGCCTTAGGCTGTATACGATGCGGTGCCTGCCTCAATGTTTGTCCTGTGTATAAAAGCATAGGCGGTCACGCTTATGGAACCACTTACAGCGGACCTATCGGATCGGTAATTACACCCTGGATGCGCGGAATGAAAGACTTTAAACATTTGAGTTTCGCTTCATCGCTTTGCGGCGCCTGTACCGAAGTATGCCCTGTAAAAATCAACCTCCACGAATTGTTACTCTACA
Organism: uncultured Bacteroidales bacterium; assembly: GCA_903913645.1. GTDB lineage: Bacteria > Bacteroidota > Bacteroidia > Bacteroidales > UBA4417 > UBA4417. The sequence continues at coordinate 14,718 of CAIWMA010000571.1, forward strand.
ATCGCAACGATTCAGTTAAAGAAGGTTTTGCCAGCCGTTTTGATAAAACGGTGATGTACGCCTACAAAACAGCGATGGGAAAACGCAAGTATATTGATATGCTTAGCGGGAAAAACAAGAATAAGGCACTTAAAAAGTTTTTTGCCGTTGCCTGGGGCCCGCGTCGTGAGTTGCCTGAAGTTGCACCTAAAAGTTTTAAGGAACTTTGGGATGAGCGTAGAGAAGGAAAGAAATAAACTTTCTTACTCTAGTCAACCAGCACCGTCTTGTCTTTAGGCGACTTTACCGAATATTTCAAAACCACCTGCTTGGTTTCGTTAGGCTTCAATTCTATTGACCATGAAACTTTCCCGGTATTTTCATTCATCACTCCACCCGAAAGTTCAAGTGCTTCTACCTGTATTTCTTTATTGGATGAAACCGGAACCTGGTCGATGAGTTTTGCTTTAATTGCATATGGTTTGTTGTTACGCATGGTCAGTTTCCATGCATACGTTGCTTTTTTGTTGGAACCGATAAATTCCGATTGCGAGAATTCCTTGATTTTCTCCCTGTTCACACTTATATTATTATCAATGCCAAATGATATATCCAATGTATCACTGAATTGTTGCGTATTGATCCTTGATTTACCGACATACGAATTTTCCAGGTAGATATTTGCTTCACCATCCATTAAATCCGCTTTATACCAATCGTTGATTTTGGCAATCAGGTACACATTTTTAGATAGTTTAGGAATAGATTGATATTCGTAGGTCGCATTTAACTGTGATTCCCTGAAAGTTATAGAATTGAGTTTGTTATCAGAGTTCACGGATTGCTGAGAATCAACAATATATTCATTTGACGTCTCATTTTTAGCGGTTACAGTTAAAGGAACATCTGATTCATCTGTTTCATCTGATCCTTGTTTCGTTGTTATAACAATAACGCCGTTTGAACCTCTTGAACCATATAATGCTGTAGCAGAAGCACCCTTTAGCACATCCATTTTTTCGATTTTGTCCGGATTCAAATATGTTATATCTGATTGAGGAACTCCATCAACAACATAAAGTGGAGCATCGTTACCATTAATTGAGGTAATTCCTCTGATTTTCATTTCAGAAGAAGCACCAGGAGCAACACTATTTGAAAGTTGAACGCCGGAAACTTTTCCTTGTAACATGTTATTAGAATAACTTGGATAATAAAACTGCAGGTAATTTGCAATCAGATAAGGAATTTGCGCAGAAATATTGGTTTTAGCCGTTGCAAGTTTTAAATCCACATTCTTCCAGTCTACACCTGTATTCTGGCTGATATTTGCCTTAAACGAAACTGTTAATGGTTTATTAACATCCAGAAAACGAATGTCATACGAAGGATACCAACTCGCATTATCAACCAGGTAGTCTAATTTGATGCTTGAGTTTTGAGCTTTTTTTGCATCCACCATAATGGTAATAGTGCCCGAAGGCAGTTCGCTCTTCGAGTTTAAGGTGCTAAGTTGATTTTGAAGTTTTTCAGTTTCTTTCGAATAGTCTTTTATAATGCGGTTCCTTTTCAGCACTTCTAGCGTATATTTTTCAAAATTCTCACCATAAATCTGGTTCAGTGATTTGAAAACCTCAGGATTAACCGCCTGATCTTTTCCTGCAATAGTTTTATTCGCTTTCAGAAATTCCAATTTCTCATTCAGGATTTTTATCCAGGTTGCTTCATCTTCAATTTTATCCTGGTATTGTTGTATGCCGGCATTTAAATCGTTAATCTCTTTGGTTTTTTCAAGTTCATTTAAAAAGTCATTCTGAAGCTGCACATTCAAAATTGTATAGTTTCCATCGCCATCTACCCGAATGCTCTCCTTGCTTATATACGGAGAAAGGTTTTTAAACGACAGAATGGATTTCCCTTGCTGTAAATCAAACGTAGCAGATCGTTCAACCTGCGCACCGGATGAATAAACGGTTACATTAGTAATTTTCGATTTAACTTCTTTTTCTGTCTGAGCGGTTGAAAATGATTGAAATGCGATCATAACGATCACAAGCGCAGTTGCGGTCTTTTTCATAATACTAATCTTATATTTAAATGAAATCCAGATTGAGACTTAAGTAAAATCTTAAATCAAAATACATGCCAGAAATAGTTCAAAATAATAGGCTAAAGTTTAATTTTTCCGCCTTCCCGGATTACCCGGTTTTCCGCCGCCTTTCCTCCTTTTCCCTCCAAATTTCCGCCCTTCATCTTTCCTCCTTATTTTGGGGTTGTAAGCAGGTGTTTCGCCATACTCTTCAGCAACCGGAGATTTTTCAATTTCGCGTTCCAGTAAAGTTTCGATGGCGCCAAACCGTTGCTGGTCGCGTTCATTTATAAAAGTAACTGCTGTTCCTTCGGCCGAAGCACGGGCAGTACGGCCAATACGGTGGATATAGTCTTCGGCATCGTGAGGAACGTCGTAATTGATAACCATATCAATATCTTCGATATCAATACCACGAGATACTATGTCGGTGGCAACCAGCACTGGAATATCGCCGCTTTTAAAACGGATAATTACATTTTCGCGTGCCGCCTGCTCGAGAGTAGAATGAATTTCTTCCGCTTTAATACCTGTCTTTTTCAACTCGTGGTACAACTGACGGGTTTTTTCCTTGGTTGAACAGAAAATTAAAACGCGTTTCATTACAGTTTCCTTCAGAAGCATTTTAATAAGCGGAATTTTCTGCGTATCGTAAACCACATAAGCTTTCTGTACTATTTTTTCAGCCGGTTTCGACATGGCGATATTTATCTCAAACGGATCGTGCAGGATCTGTTTTGCCAGGTGACGTATTTTAGAAGGCATGGTAGCCGAAAACATCAGGTTTTGACGTTGCTTGGGCAAATAAGATAAAATTTTCAGAATATCCTCATGAAATCCCATATCAAGCATGCGGTCGGCTTCGTCGAGGATCAGGAATTTCAGCTCTGGAAATTTTATATAGCCCATGTTCAGGTGAGCCATCAGGCGGCCTGGTGTACAAACTATGAGGTCGGCACCTTCGGTCAGCGCCTGTTTTTCCCTTGAAAAAACGGTTCCGTCGGTTCCGCCGTAAATGGCAATTGAGCTGATTTTTGTATAGTAAGAGAATCCTTCCATCTGCTGATCGATTTGCAGGGCAAGTTCGCGGGTCGGCACAATTACCATGGCTTTCACCTGGTTATCGTGTGGCATTGCCGATAATTTTTCGATAACCGGAAGTAAAAAAGCGGCTGTTTTCCCGGTGCCGGTTTGAGCCGAAGCGATTAAATCGCGTCCTGCGAGAATTACCGGTATTGCTGATTCCTGTACGGGAGTTGCTTCCTGGTAGCCTATTGCTTCAATGCCTTCCATTAAGGTTGGGCTGAAGCCGAATGTTGAAAAGTTCAAAGTGTTGATTTTTTATTGATAGAGATAAGTAAGCGCAAAGATTTTGTAAAGGTAGATGTTGGTATTAAAATCTTTTGCGGAATCTTTGTCAAGTTGGCCGAAGTTTAAAGTCAACTAACAATTAATTAATTTCCGAGCCCGAAATTACTCAAAATTGCCGGATAATTTGCAAAACCTGTCGGGCATAGCTGCCGCCGAATAGATTAACATGAACAAGGAGAGGATAAAGGTTAAAAATATCCATTCTTTTTTGCCATTCTTTTTCCATGGGCCATGCCTTGTTATACGCATGATAAAATTCCGGTTGAAATCCGCCGAAAAGCTGTGTCATGGCTATATCGGCTTCGCGGTGGCCGAAGTAAACAGCCGGATCAATCAGGCAAGGAGAGCCATTAGGCGTAACCATATAATTCCCGCTCCAAAGATCTCCATGAATAAGAGCCGGTTTATCGACAGGAATAATATTGTGCAATGTATTGAAAAGTGAATCGAAATAACGTGTTTCACTTTGGCTGAAAGCGCCTATGTTACGTGCTTCTTTCAATTGAGGTTCGATACGCTGAGTGATAAAGAAACTTAAAAAATCAGGATGAGAATTATTTTTCTGAACCAATGATCCGATATAATTATCGTGATCAAGTCCGAAATAATCGTTGGTATTCCGATGGAGATCAGCCAGTTTTATTCCGAAATCATTCCAGAAATTGCGCGTGCTTACGCCGGTTTCAATATTTTGAAGTAAGAGATAAGCGTATTTTTCGGTTTCAACCGAAGCTATCACTTCAGGAATCTCAAGGGTTTTTGTATCAGCCAGTATTTTAAGACCGGCAGCTTCCTTTTCAAACATTCCTGGAAAAGCAGATGAAGAATTGTACTTGATAAAATACTTGCCAATATTAGTTTGTAATGAAAAGGCTTCATTAATACATCCGCCGCCAACGGGCAGGATTTCTGAAATTCCTACCGGTCTTTCCAACTGATTGGCCAGGATTAACTCAACCGATTTTTTCAGTTCATTAGGAAGCATTTGGCAAGGATTTATTTGGAATGTGAAGATAAAAAAAATCATTTTACCGCGTTGGTAAAATGATTTTCGTTTTATATGAAGTAAAGTTATTATTTAACTCTTAGCAGCATTTACCTGGGGTTTCCGGCTTATTACCTGGTCGAAAACGGAAACTAGCAATATTGCTACCGAAACAGGAATAAAGTATGCATATTTTCCCAGAGCGCCTATTTTACTGAACATTTGACCAATCCAGGCAGCTCCTTCCGAAAATAGGTTCCCGGCCATTTGAGCGGCGGAAGTTCCTACCATCTTAACATCAAAGTCGAAAATGGTCCAGGCAGGGAAAATAAGCATGAGTATTGCTACACCGGCAGCAATTGCAAGAATACCATATTGGTAAGTGATCATCCATTTTTTAACAGGCTCAGGCTGAGCGGCAAGCAGGCGATCCATGATACGCGCGCTGAACCCTTCCGATGGCTTGTCGAGCCTTGTGCGGCTGACAATGCGACGGATCGCTTCATCGTGGTTGTTTATTTCTTTAGTCATGGTTCATTAGTATTTCAAGGTTCAAAGGTACAATTTTTTACATTACGGTTTCGTATTTCATCTTCGTCTGCAATTCGTCATACAGCTTTTTACGTATCCGGAATAGCTTAACTTTTACATTCGACACGCTCAACCCCGTGATCTGGCTGATATCATCGATGGTATTTTCTTTCAGATAAAAGAGCGTAACAATGGCACTTTCATCGGCAGGCAGGTTATTGATAGCTTCATTTACCAGTTTACTCTGGAGTTCGGCATCAAGTGTATCAAGGTTTTCAAAAATTTCATCTTCTGTTGTATCACTAACAACGCGTTCGTCGAGTTGGGTAAAATCCTGTTTTTTACGGCGGGTATGCGAAATAGCAGCATTATAAACTATACGGTACAACCAGGTGCTGAATTTCGAATCTCCTTTAAAAGAACGTAACGATTGAAAAGCTTTCACAAAAGAATCTTGGGCAATTTCCTCGGCATCTTCACGGTTGCGGACTATTTTATTGGCAATTGTGAAAGCCATATCACTATGTTTTTCAACCAGAACGGCGAACGCTGCGGTGTTTCCCGCAAGTACTCTCTGCACGTGAAAAATATCGTCCTGTTCTTTCATGTGGTATTATGACGCAGGTGGTTCAAAAAGGTTACACGTAAATAAAAGCGGTTTTTGAAGAAAATCCAGCGGGAGCGCAGTCGGGCAGAGTTTGTAAATTCATCATCAAAGATAATCCAGTAAAACAGAAGTATACAAGGATTGTTTTGCAGGTGCTATTAATAACGACTTAGTATTAGAAACTGAAGTAAAAGTACAACAATATTCGCTTTTTTGTAACCTTGAATAAAAAGTTACGTCATAAAAGGCAGAGAACAAATTATAAAACCTTAAAACACTTACATCATGCATGAAGGATTATGGATACCGATAGCATTTTTTGCAATGATACTTGGCATTGTATATATGTCGTACCGCAAAAAAGAACGGATGGCGCTGATACAATTTGGCCGCGATGCATCAATACTTAAAGAAAATGGCCGTTGTTATTCTTCACTCAAATGGGGGCTGCTGCTTTTTGGAGTAGGCCTGGGATTACTGATTGCCGAATTCATGGCTAAATACGGTGTTATGTCTCCCGAAGCTGCTTATTTTTCGATGGCATCCATATTTGGCGGAATGGCATTGATAATCGATTTTTTCATCGAAAAACACCGTAAAGAGGGCGAAGCCGAGCCTCCAAAAACGGAATAAGACAAAAAATTTGGTTAGTTTTTTAAACCCTGCAGGATTCGTTTTCCGGAGGGTTTTTTATTTGTGAAGGATTAACCACTGAGGCACTGGTCACAAAGGAGCGCTGAGAATAAAAAATCTGTTTTTTCTAAGTTATCTGCATTCCAATTCGGCTTCAACTGGCATTCAGGAAACAATAGGCACTGTTTCTCAGGAAGGAATGAAATTAAATTTGTGAGATTAGAGCCTGATTTATTTTAAATGCTTTATAACCACTGCTTTCTCAATAAATCCGGTATTTGTCCAGATGAGCGTTTTATTCTTATAAATCTGCAAAATTGGTATGGCATCTATTTTCAATTCCTTACACAGTTCCCGGCTATCGTCGGCATTAATACGAACCACCACCACTTTGTCTGCCATGTCCTTTGATATTTCGTCCAGGTAAGGTTTCATTTTTTTGCAGGGAGCACACCAGTCGGCATAATAATCTATCAAAACTAATTTATCTGTAACCATCAGGTTATCAAATTGTTGTTTACTCATCCCTGCTAATTTAGTTGCTACATCGGTAGTTTCAGGAAGGTTGGCAGTTCTCCATTTCATCATTCCGCCGCTTAACTCGTACACTTCTTTAAACCCATTTGATTGCATAAAGCTAACTGCTGAGGAACTTCTGTTGCCGCTCATACAATAAACCAAAACCGGTTTTAATTTGTCGAGCGATGCAATTTGATTTTCAAAGCTATTTGAGGTTATGTCGTAATTTAAAGCATTTTTCAAATGTCCTTGCGCAAATTCTCCAGGAGTTCTTACATCAATAATCGGGGCATCAGGTAGTTCCGCCATCTTCTTCGAAAACTCAGCTGCAGAAACAGAAGGATCGGAAGATGATGATTGCCTGTTGTTGCAGTTGCTGAAAAAAAATATGGCTGTTGCTAAAATGAGAGATATATATTTTTTCATCTGATTATTTTGTTTTTATTTCTTCGGAATGTACATCCTGAATGGAATCCTGGTTAGACTCTGCCGAACAATTTCCGCCAAAGCAATTTCCAGAAGCACAACCAAAAGCGAACAAACCCATTGCCGCAAAATAACCACCAAAGGCTATACCAAGCCATTGCTGGCCCATGAATGACTGGATGACAACAAAAATCCCAACGATGAGGTAGAATGCCCGGGTAAATGTCCAGTTAGTTAAAATTCTTTCTTTCATTTTAATCTGTTTTGCAAACGGTTTATTCCGCCTCCATTGTAAACTTCTGTATAGCCGTTAGATTTCAGGATGTTTTTTGCAGCAGCACTTCTCATACCCGATTCACAACAGGTAATAATAGGTTTTGTTTTATTTTTTAATTTATGAAGATTGCTTCCAAGCTGCTGAACGTCAATATTGATAGAGTCTTTGATATGTCCGCCTGCATATTCGCTTTTACTTCGGACATCTAAAATGACAGCACCATTTTTTACAAGTTGTGCGTAGTCGGTTTTTTCTTTAGTGAATAAACGTATGATTGATTCGAACATATTCTTTCTGAATTTTAGTTTTTCTTTTTCTTCTTTAGTGTTGAGAATCCGAATGGCAAATATAAGAGGCAAAAACTCAATAGACCTGGGAGGATAAAAACTCCGGCAACCACTGAAAGCGCAATTCCTACAGTTCTTGTAATCAGATTAGCAAAATACAAACCTGCTGTTGCAATGACACAAGAATTCTCACCACCTTATCTGTGGATCCCAGGTATTTTGTTTCATTTTACCGGAATTAAATGTGTAAAATTATCCAATGCAAAAGTCATGCATTTTAAATTGTCACACAGCAACGTTTGTTACATAAGGGAAATCTTATTCCGGCCCAATTTTACCAGGCCCACGTCCTCCATTTGTTTAAATAACCGTGAAACTACTACACGGGCCGTTCCCAGCTCATTAGCCAATTGTTCGTGAGTTACATTTAGCTTGTTGGAGTTCATTAGTTCACATTTTTTCTTAATGAAGCTATACAGGCGTTCATCCAGTTTTTTGAATGCAATTGCATTCACAGCATCCAGTAATTCTTCGAAGCGCTCGTGATACAAGCGAAAAATATATTCCAGCCATTCGGGAAATTCTTTAATAAGTAAACCCATTTTATCAGTTGGAATAAACAGTATTTGTGTTTCTTCTTCTGCAATGGCTTTTACTTTGCTCGTATCGTGGTGCAACCCGCCCAAAAACGACATGATGCAACTTTCTCCGGAAGTAATATAATACAGCAGAATTTCCCGCCCTTCATCATCGGTGCGCATCACCCTGATGCTGCCACTAGTTACAATCGGTATTGCTTTTATATAGGCATTTTCATTAAATATTACAGCCCCTTCGGGGAATGTTTTGGTAAATCCGAACTCGTTCAGCCGTTCTATTATCAGCGGTGAGGATTTGAATTCAATAATGTCATTAAGTTTCATTGCACAAAGATAGGTTATATTGAATGACAGGAAGGCTTATGGGCCATTGCTAAAAAGGCATTTCGCAGAGCAAAAATGGCAATAAATTCAGATTATAAGCCATAACATTTAACCCAAATTAGGCAATTGGACATTAAGAGGAACCATGCGTTAGTTGGGTTAATCCCTAAAAAGCTAATCTTTGTTTGTCAATGTTTTATGTTTGATAAACATTAGTTTTTGGTTTTCGGTTACGCGAAAGGGTAATTGGGTTTAAAGTACAGCTGAAAATACTTTTACATATAACGGTCCTTCGCGCCTGAGAATACTATCGTACAGAATAATTTCGGTTACATTTTCTTCCTGGATTTCCACTGAATTATACTTACCGATAATCCAATGAAACAATGTTTTATCATTTAAACCCTTAGTACGACCAATGGTAAGGTGAGGAACAAAATTCTGACGATCCTTTTCCCAGCCACATTTTGCAAGTTCGGTAAAGACATTTTGAGCCAGGCTTTCCAACTCATCCTGCTTTTCGATTCCAAACCAAATAACTTTCGGATCGTAACGGCTTCCAAAAATGCCTGTATTAGCGATTTTAAGCGTAAAAGGCTTTGATTGAGTAACAGCAGCTTCCAGAGCGAGGCATATTGCCGGAATTTTCGATTCATCCGTTTCACCCAAAAACTTCAGAGTAAGATGTATGTTTTCGGGCTCTACCCATTTAATACGCTCGTAATGCAGTGATGAAGATATTTCGTTAAACAGGCTGATATATTTCGCTGATGGATGGATTTTGATAGCTGCAAACAGACGCTTCATAAATAATAATCTTATTTTGTGTAAAATTAGGAAAGTTTCTTAATTTTGCGCCTCTGTTTCGGGGTGTTAGCTCAGTTGGCTAGAGCGCTTGCCTGGCAGGCAAGAGGTCAGGGGTTCGACTCCCCTACACTCCACAAATTGACTGAAATAGAAAGTATAAAACGCTGTATATTAGTAATATATGGCGTTTTGTTTTTTTATTTACACACACTATTACACACAACTAAACATTCTAATCGCAGATTTCTTTTCTGATTATTGTTTTTTATTGAAATACCAGAGTTCCCAAATAGCCCGGCAGGTGGAATTCAGGTTCCACATTATCAACCAATGACCAAGTTAAATAGTGAGGATTTGAGGTTTTATCAGCGATTTTATAAAAATTGGCTCTCCAACTAACTCCTGGGGCCGGATGACTGATTTTGGCGTATTTTTCAAGAATAGCAAACGGCATCTTGTATTCAATCGTCCAGGTGACCGGTTCTATTATTTCATTCAGAATTTGTTCAGGTAACGAATGGGCAATTTTTATTTCTTTAATATCTTCAGGTTCAAGAATTTTAAAATCCTTCTTCGGAATAAGTGTATATTTCATTAATGCTGTTCCACCACAGTTAGTTTCAAGGTTAAAATATTTTCCGGGGAAGGAACAATCGGGTGCAAAAAAGAACTCTACACAGGAGTCCTCCCATACACAACCATTAGTATCTTTGGTTTTACATTGAACATAGTGGTCATTAACACGAAAAATAACATATAAATTCGTAGTATCGTACATCAATTTTACGTGAACCACAGGTTGGAATTCCGGCAGTTTCCCCATGAAGTATTTCAATTCAATGGAATCAATAGTATTCCACTGGGACTTATCCCAGTTACAATCAATAGTAAGGGGTTCTTCTAGTTTAGCAACATGGTATATAGCCTTTGATTTCACGTTCTTATGCATAAGAGCTTAAATGAAATGAAAATGTATTGTAAGTATTTGGTCTCAGGTTGTCGCATGCAGGCTTCTTCTTCGAATCTGTATTAAGCAACCTTATTTATAGTTTATGCTAAAACTATTTACATGCAGGAAAAAGGCTCGAATACCACCACTGTTAAGCCTGATAAACCATGCGAAACATGGAATGGTGTGGGAAATAGTATGAAAGACTCAATTCCCCCAAAGTACAATGATAAAATCTTGGGATTTGAAACTTGAGGTTTGATTCTTTGAAACGAAAAAAAATATCTCTAGCCCGATGTAATTCTTTCAGCTAATTCGAATTATTCAGCTAAATAAATCCTTCCAGGTTTTCTTTAGCAACAATATGAATCGGCATGTTTATTCTCTGAACGGTCTCCTTTTTCTTCAAAATATGATCGAAAAGAATCTGAAGCCCCATTTCTCCCTGGTTTTGAGCATAATCAAAAAGAATGAATTCAATCATCCCATTTTGCAGATATCTCACATTCTGTTCAATCAGATCAAATCCAACCAGCTTAATTGTTGATATATTGTTTTCACTCAGGTACCGGGCAACCCAATGTATCCTTGAGTTCGCCTTAAAAATCCCTTTAATTTTGGGGAACTGTTTTAGTTCCTCGTTTAACAGGACAGCAAGTTTTTCATATTTTGGATTCACAATTTCAAGCGAGCGAATTACCCGCTTATCTTTTGCAGTAGTCTCAAAGTATGATTTAAAACCATTTAGACGTTCCTGCATAATATCATAGTTATCGGTATGCGATAAATGGCTTACCATCAGTATTTCGTCCCCATCTTCCATGCAGTAATTCAGAAACTTTGCTGCCAGCACACCACTTTGAAAATCGTTCTGGCTGATAGAACAAAGCGGAGA
>CAIWMA010000572.1 GCA_903913645.1 uncultured Bacteroidales bacterium
AAAAATCAAAACTAATAATACCGTCAATAGTAGAACTAAACGCGCCCGCATAGGTAGATTTATTGGTACCGATAAAATTAAACAAATTACTTCAAACTAAAACATTAAAAAAGTCAAAATAAGTTCAACTTTACCTTGTAAGGTTGTGCACTTATGCCATTGATATTTTCACGACATTTGTGCCCAAATCAGGAATCAAGGTATGAAGGGCAAATTTAATTTTATTTTTGTTTTACTGTCAATATGGCTTTCCCAGGGATGTAAAAGCATTTCAGGAGATAAGGTAACTGTTCAGGGGACTTTCGCCAATATGCCTAATACAACGCTTTATTTTTACCAGCTCCTGCCCGCCAGTCAACCATTAATTGATTCAGTAAATACGGATGCTTCGGGCAGTTTCAGGATTTCCTTCCCTGTTAAAAAATCCGGTTTTTACTTATTGAAACGAAATGCAGAAAATGAAATCACACTGGTCGTTTCACCTGGAGAAGACATTGTGCTTGGCGGCAACGGTAATTCGATCCGAAATACATATACCATCGAAGGGTCAAAAGATTCGAAGGTATATTGGGAATATAATAAATTTACAACTTCCAACCTCAACAAAGTCGATTCTTTGTCACGAATATTTGCCGAAAGCCAGTCTAATCCTGATTTTATTCAAATAAAAAAGCAGCTTGATTCTGCCTATTTAGGAATTTTCAAGCATCAGAAAGAAAAGGTTATGTCATTTGTAAATTATCATACACACTCACTGGCATCGCTACTGGTAATTTCAAATAACTTCGGTCCAAACCCACTTTTATCTGAGCAATCAAATCCGGAATTATTCCTGAAACTCGACAGCGCTCTTTTTACTTCTTATCCTGAAAACAGCCTTGTAAATACCTTCCATCTGCGGATGCTCGGTTTCAAAGCAGAAATGGCTGATGCCAGGGCGCATGATAAACTCCTGAAACCCGGAATGCCGGCTCCTGAAATTTCACTCTCCAATGCATCAGGAAAAGAAATTAAACTGTCATCCACACATGGGAAACTTACACTGGTTTATTTCTGGAGCAGTTGGAATGCGATGTGCAGGCAGGGCAACATCAATCTCACCAGCATTTACAGCCGTTACCACGACAAAGGTTTTGAAATTTATTCTATTTCTATAGATTCGGATGCTGACTTGTGGAAAAAATCGTATATGCTTGATAAAGCATATTGGGTACAGGTAAACGATCCGAAAGGACTGGAATCGGATTATTGCAAAACTTACGCTGTAAAAGCCATCCCAATGATGGTTCTTGTTGGGAAAAATGGAGAAATAATTGCCCGCGATCCTGTGTTTGGCGAGGTGGAAGCATTGATAAAAAAGAATCTTTGATGTGGAATGTCGGATTACGGATCGCGTCTGTCGGATCGCGGATTGCGGATATCTACACTCCCTACTTATAACTTATAATTCATAACTCATAACTCATATTTCATCCTCAAATGGAGCCAACAAAAACTAATATATACTTTGCAAGCGATTTTCACCTTGGCATTCCCGACAGGCAAAGCAGCCTGGTACGCGAGAAAAGGCTGATCCGTTGGTTGGATATGGTTCAGCAAGATGCCGAAGCTATTTACATGCTTGGTGACCTTTTCGATTTCTGGTTCGAATATAAAACCGTTGTTCCCAAAGGATACACCCGTTTATTCGCAAAACTTGCTGAGATAACGGAAAGAGGCATTCCCATTCATTTTTTCAAAGGGAACCACGATTTCTGGGCTTTCGATTACCTGAACAATGAATCGGGAGTTATTATTCACGACGACCCACTTGAAATAGAATTAAAAGGAAGTAAATTCTTTCTTGCTCATGGCGATGGCCTGGGTCCCGGCGATCATGGGTATAAATTCCTGAAAAAAGTCTTCCTTTTAAAATTCAACCAGTTTCTTTTTCGCTGGCTTCACCCAGACATAGGAACAAAAATGGGCTTGTATTTTTCGCGTGGAAGCCGAATTTCGAATATGATAAAGCAGGATAAAGATGAAAATTTCTTCCTGCATGACCAGGAATTCCTTCTGGTATTTTCGCGTGAAATGGCAGCAAAAAAACCTGATACGGATTACTTCGTTTTCGGACACAGGCATATCCCGACAAACATTAAAGTCTCTGATAAAGCCAGTTGCATCATCCTGGGTGATTGGGTAACACATTTCTCCTATGGCAAATTCGATGGCGAGACATTTGAAATAAAGTATTTTGAGAAAAAGGAAAAGGGATAAAAAATCTTGTATTAATTCTTTTAAAGAGGAATAAACTGCCACAGTGATCAGCAATCCACTAACAATACTAAATTGAAATTTTATATCCCGAAACTACTTTTATACAGCCGACTTGTAATTGCGTTTATTATACTTTTTGTTACGCTGATGAATATTACTAATTTAAAATGGTTCGTATTGTCTTTGCTGCTTACAGGCATAATAACCGACATTTTTGATGGAATAATTGCTCGGAAACTAGAAATTTCGACCGAAAATTTCAGGCTGCTGGATACAGTTTTTGATCTGTTCTTTTATTTATCCGTTCTTATTTTTATTAATTCAACCAATCACCTTCAAATCGCTGGCAATATAAAACTCATTTTGATCCTATTATCACTGGAAGGCTTAATGTATATCATCAGCTTAATCCGATTCGGGAAACTTCCATCCCCACACGCAATTTTGTCAAAATTCTGGGGGCTTTATTTAGTTGTCGAATTTTCACTTCTAATTTTAGGTGTTCAGGGAAATCATTTTACAATTGCTTTGTGTATAGGCTTAGCAGTGCACATTGATAGAGTTTTAATTTACACAATCCTTAAAAAGTGGGCTCATGACATTCCTTCATCCTACCATGCCATTTTAATTTGGAACGGCAAGCTAATCGAAAGGAACAAGTTGTTCAATGGATAAATCATTGACAAATCGGTTTTTATAAGCTATTCTGATTTTAACAACTTTATCCGTTCATTGAATACAATTTAACCCGCATTAGTCCAGACATTTGAATCATTAATCCTCACAAAAAAATATTTTAATGGAAAATCTGAAAAGTTACATCCAATCGAACTCACAACGTTATCTCGATGAGTTATTCGGACTTATCCGCATTCCTTCAATTAGTTCCGAAAGCGAACATAAAGAGGATATGGTGAAAACAGCCCAATACGTAGTCGATTCACTTTTAAAAGCCGGTGCCGACACGGCTGAAATTATGCCTACTACCGGCCACCCTGTTGTATATGGCGAAAAGATAATTGATCCGGCAAAACCTACCATCCTGGTTTATGGACATTATGATGTAATGCCTGTTGATCCGCTCGAGTTCTGGACTTCTCCACCTTTTGAGCCGGTAATACGGGATGGAAAAATATTTGCCCGGGGCTCTGTGGATGATAAAGGACAGCTCTTTATGCAGGTAAAGGCTTTTGAATATCTTGTTCTAACCGATCAGCTTCAGTTTAATGTAAAGTGGATGGTTGAAGGCGAGGAAGAAATGGGTTCTCCGGCTTTGGCGGCATGGCTTCCTGTAAACAAAGATCTTCTCAAAGCTGATCTTATCCTGGTTTCGGATACCAGTATGATTGGTTTAAATATTCCTAGTATTACAGTAGGTTTACGTGGGCTTGCCTATATGGAAGTAGAAGTTACCGGTCCCGACAAAGACCTGCATTCCGGAATTTATGGCGGTGCTGTGGCAAATCCGGCAAATATCCTTGCCAAAATGATCGCGTCACTTCATGATGAGAACAACCACATTACTATTCCTGGTTTTTACGATGATGTATTGGAACTTTCGGCCGAGGAACGTGCCGATATGGCCCGTGCTCCTTTTAACCTCGAAGAGTACAAGAAAAAGCTTGACGTAAAAACGACCCTTTGCGAAAAAGGATATACAGTGAACGAATGCACCGGTATACGCCCGACATTGGATGTAAACGGTATGTGGAGCGGTTATACAGGCGAAGGATCAAAAACCGTGCTACCGGGTAAGGCTTTCGCGAAAATCAGCATGCGACTGGTTCCTCACCAGGATCCACATAAAATTGCGGAACTTTTTACCCGTCATTTCGAATCCATTGCTCCAGAATGTGTGAAAATTACTGTTAAAGAACACCATGGCGGTTATCCTTACGTAGCACCAACCAATACAGCTGCTTACCGGGCTGCAAGCAAAGCGTATGAAACAACTTTTGGAATAAAACCGGTACCTACCCGTAGCGGCGGAAGTATTCCTATTATCTCAACTTTCGAACAGGTATTGGGTATAAAATCCATTTTGATGGGATTTGGACTTGATACAGATGCCGCCCATTCGCCAAACGAAAATTACCACCTGGAATGTTTCTATAAAGGAATTGAAACGATAACGTGGTTTTATAAATATTATGCTGATGAAATTAATGTAAAATCTTAATCTTGGTCAAATTACAAATAGAAATCCCGTTCAGCTATAAGCCGTAGGGGCATTTTTGTATTAAAAGTTAAACCTAACTGACTTATATGAAAAGCATTGACATTCAGATTTTCGCCTTTAAGGTATATAAGGCTTACCAACGACTAATTTATCGCCCGATAAATCTACTTCAAACAAATGTGGATTCCTTACAAAACGACCATTTATAACTTTATGGCTGTGCACTGCCATAAGTTGCTTTCCATTCAATGCAGTAAACAACATACCATGACCGTAATCAGGCGGTGTGATTGGATTTTTCTCCTGTATCCATGGGCCGTCGAGTGTACCGCTTTCTGAATAGGCAACTCCCTGTGTATAAACAGAGTAAACCCAGCTGGTCCATATCATCCCCAATCGCCCTGTGGCTGTGTGAAACAAGTACGGGCCGTCGGTAACTTTATTCGGGCCGTCGTTGCCTTTTTCGTCTTTCTCACGACTCCACGGCGAATCACTGGCACGGAACAATATTTTTCCTTCGCCTAAAGTACCACTTAAATCGGGTTTCAGTTCAATCTTTTCAATTGTTCCATTCCAATTCTGTAACCATTCGTAACAGTATACCATATAGGGTTTCCCATCCGTGTCAATCCAAAAAGTCCCATCCAGGGTAGGCTTATCAGCAGGTAAATACGTGGGATCTTTCATCGGAATAAAAGGACCATCCGGCTTATCGCTTACCAGTACATGGCTGGCGCGACGTTCTATTATATTACCTTTAACTGTATCAATTTTAACCGATTGATTAGTAAAAGTGGCGAAATAGTAATACTTATCTTTGTATGTGTGAATTTCGGCAGCCCATATCATCGGCCTGGGTCCCATCCATGAATTTGAATCTGTTTTTGCAACAGTGCAAGGTCCATCCCAATATTTCAAATCTTTGCTCTTCCAAAGCAGACCGCCTGTTCCGGTCATATAATACATATTTGTTTTATGATCTGCCAGTATAAAAGGATCACTTAAGACAATGGAGTCCAGAGGAATATTCAATCTGATTTCATGCTTCCAACTGTTCTGTGCCTTCAGTACTGATGAAAAAAACAAGAAACAGGGAATGATTAAAAAGAGCTTTTTCAACATATTTATTTTTGGGGTTCAACATTAATGGAGCCTCTAATTGTGAGGGAATTGATAATAAATAATTACAGTACAAAAGTCGGGAAATATGCCTTTTAGCATTACAACCGGTTAAATGGCTTTACTTTCTACTACCTGAATTTAATGAGACGGTCAGCAAATCAATCTTCATCTTTATCATTCTGGTGTTCAATGATATACCGCTTCGTAGCCTCATTCCTGAATTCGGCATGCCTTATTTGCCCGCCTGTCCGGCCGATATAGACCATTGCACAAGCACTGATCAATGAAAATGCGAGTGTAATAAGGATCAGCAAACGAATGGATTTATCTTTTTTCCAGATACTGTATAATGAACTGGCAGCCAATAAGCCTGCAGTAGCCATAAGGTACATGCCAATTGTGGCAATATTTTCGTGGCGGCTGATCAGGCTTTTAGCAATATCGGGTAAGCCTCGCATTACTTCTCCTGCCGGATCGCCTGTCAAATAAGCAATAATTGCCATTAACGATGCAAAAACAATGGTTCCAAGTCCGCTGATTTTGACACCCTGATTTTTAAATATCATTCCGGTAGCCAATAATGTGGTGCCGATTATTACGCCAATAATAGGAAAATGATTGAAAACCAGATGCAAATATGCCCAATTCATAAAATTTATTTTAAAAGCATGTAAAACTAGAAAAGCAGGAGTCCTTAACCGGAACTTCAATTCGTTTACAAATATAAATGAATTTGTACACGGCATAACTTTGATCGCCTACAGGTAAAAAAAAACGGCTGCAGAATCTCTCCTGCAACCGTTCTTTCATTTATTCCAATCAAATTACCTCCTGTTTGGAATGCCTGATGATCTGTTTTCGGAATTCTCAATTGACTTTCTGCTCTCGCTAACTACTGGTTTCACTTCCTCTTTAGTCGATTGCTTTCTTTCGGTATTTTCATTGTGTGTATTTGACGTTGATGTTGCATTCTGAGTTCTTTGTTCACGGGTTGGCTGTATCACAGGAGTTTGTCTTTGTTGCGATTCACGCGAAGCGTTATTGGTATTTACATTCTCGCGGACAGGAACGCTGTTACGGGTCTGACGATTATCTGTATTTTCAACCCTGTTGGTATTTCCTATAGCACGGTTGCCTTCTGTTACATTTATATTGCTTCTGCGGTCTGGATTTTCCTTTTGCGCTTCCGTGGAAGGACGGTTTGTATTCCTTTCAGGTGCTGCCTGGGATGAGTTTCGCGGATCATTCCGGGTTTCCCTGTTTGCTGAATTGTTGCGCGGTTCAGGCTGAGTGGTTGCGCGGGGAACTTCCCTTGAATACCTGGTATCCTCAGTAGTTGCTGTGTTTGGAGTTTGTGTTGAAGTATGTGAGTCAACTCTCGTTTCCCTAGATGAATTGTTTTCACGTTGAACTGGTTTTGGAGTTATTGTTCGGCCTACGGTCTGGTTTTCGCGAATCCGGTTTTCGCCGGGATCGTTTGTACGGGCAGTGGTCCGTTCTATTTTTCTTCCAGTTCTAACCTGTTCAACATTGCGGTATTCAGCCGGACGATAATCGTTGCGCTTGTTTTCAACAGTCGGGCGGTAAACATCCAACCTGTTATTGTGTATACCTGACTTTTCGGGCCTCTCACTTTCACCAACTTCCATTCTTCTTACTTTGGTAGTGCTGTACCTCTCAACATCTGCAACCTTGGGACCATTATACCACGAATTCTGGTTATTGCGGTTGTCACCAACATATACATTAGTAATATGAGTAATGTTATTATGATGTACCGGGCGTTCGTAGATATAGCGGTCCCAGTTGCTTGAGCAGAAATGATCTTGGGAAACAAAGGTCCACCAGGGATCGGGAGCATACCAGTTCGATTGTACATAAACAGTTGGTCCCATAGGAGCCCAGCCCCAGTAGTTATCGTACGAACCCCAGTTTACCCAGGCAGGAGCCCAATCGTATCCGGGAATCCAAAGCCAACCCAGGTAATTATCGAAATCCCAGCGGCCGTAGTGGAAAGTAGCCCATCCCCAATCGTAACCGGAAGACCAGGTCCAGCCATAATCGGTATAAACCCAGTTACCATTAGATGAGTATGGCCTGAATGATTCAGGGTTATCGAAATACGGGCGCCAGACGTACCCGTAATCAGGAGAATTAATCCAATCTCCATAAGGCGAAAGTTGATCGTAAAAAGTCTGGATTGAGATGGTTATATTGGCATTTCTGTTTCTGTATCTGTGTGCTTCGGCACTGAATACTATAACCATCGAAAGGAACAGGAATAAGGTTATCTTTTTCATGGCGGTAGAGATTAACATTACGTTATTAACAAAACTCTTTATTTACAGTTGTTTCAGACAGTCTGTTATTAAGTGCGATGCAAAGCCCGTGCCACAATTACTGCTTTTATAAATAAATTATCGCGTGGTATAATAATCTGGAATAGGAAATAATCAAAGTGAATTGGTTATCAGCCAGATAAAAAAAACCGGAAGTTGAAAAAACTTCCGGTTTTCAATAATTTATATTCTACAATCTACTTTATTCCATTCTTTTTATTGTAAGCAGCAACACCGTCATCTAGAAATTTAATGTAAGAAGCTTTATCCAAATCGTAAGCGTGCGGCGGAACCAGAGAATTGCCATCACAATCCAGAATTACATAAAAGGGTTGGGCATTGGCACCGAATTTTTCAATCTGGATTTCGGTATTTTTCTTTCCTAAAAGTTTTACTTCACGGCCTTCCTTATTAGTATACCATTCATTCTTAGGCAACTCTATTACCTTATCGTCTACATAAAGTGCAGCAAGTACAAAATTTTCGCGTAAGCGTTTCAACACTTCAGGATCGCTCCAAACGCGGTTCTCCATTTCGCGGCAATTGGTGCAGCCATGACCGGTAAAGTCAACAAAAACAGGTTTGTTTAATGCTTTCGAAGCTTTTAAAGCTTCATCATAATCGAAGTAGCCTTTCAGTCCATGGGGCAGCTTTAAAGCGGTATTCAGATATTTTGGAGTTTCAGCAATATTCCCTTTGTTTTCAGCATTGCCGCTTACGCTGTTATCACGGACAATTGCCGTTATATCGAAATCCTGCGTCTCCATTGGAGGAAGCCAGCCTGAAATTCCTTTCAAAGGAGCGCCCCACAATCCAGGAACAAGATAGATTACAAAACTGAATGTTGCTATAATCAGGATTAATCTTGGAAAAGATTTTACTACAGGATAGTCGCTATCGTGCGGAAACCTGATTTTCCCCAACAGGTAAAAACCCATCATGGTAAATATAACAATCCAGAAACCGAGGTAAATTTCGCGGTCGAGTATTCCCCAATGGTATGTTTGATCTGGCACATTCAGAAATTTCAGTGCAAAGGCAAGTTCTATAAATCCCAGTACAACCTTTACCGAATTCAGCCACCCACCCGACTTTGGCATTTTATTGAGCCACTGCGGGAATAATGCAAAAAGTGTAAACGGGATTGCAAATGCCAGTGAAAAACCGAGCATACCTATAATTGGCCTGAGAATTTGTCCTCCAACCGATTCAACTAATATAGTCCCTACTATCGGGCCAGTACAACTGAATGAAACCAAAACTAACGTGAGAGCCATAAAGATGGTTCCAACGGTGCCGCCTTTATCTTCAGCTGAAACTGATTTATTAACCAGCCAGTTGGGAACTGTAATTTCGAAATAACCGAAAAACGAAGCCGCGAAAACAACAAAGATGAGAAAGAATAAAACGTTTGGAATCCAATGTGTGCTTATCCAGTTACTGAATTCGGCACCAAATAGAACAGCTATAACGGTTCCAAAAAGTGTGTAAATTGCTATGATTGCAATACCATAAATGGATGCCTGAATTTTGCCATTTGAACCGGATTTCATAAAATATGAAACTGTCATCGGGATCATCGGAAAAACACAGGGAGTTAAAATCGCTACTAAACCGGCAGCGAAAGCAATCAGAAAAAACATCCATAAGGGTGTTCTTCCATCGTCCAATGGTTTGGAAGCAATAGTTGCAGCAACTGTTTTCGTAGAATCAACCTTGGCAACAGCGACATTTATAATAGTCTTCGATTTGGCCATGTCAGCCAGAACCGGAGGGACTTTAGCTACATATGTTTTTAATCCTTCAAGATCGAAACTAAAAGGCTTTTCATCAAAAATACAGCTTTTGTTGTCGCATGCCTGGAACTCTACTGCCCCTGTAACTCTTACATGTTTATTGCTCTGGATTTTAATCTTCTGAGTAAAATTCGACTGCATCTGGAAATATTTGACTTTCATTTCAAACATTTCATCGTATTCTTCGAATGGTTTTGGCTCGGTAACTTTACCTATCAGCTGAAAACCATTGGGTTTGTCGAATGTGAATACAGTAGGTCGCGGACCATCCTTTGGCACCAGTTGCGAATACATATGCCAGGTCATATCAATTTTTGCAACAAATTGCAATTCCGCAATAGTATCGTTGATCCTGTTTGCTTTAAATGACCATTTTACAGGCTCCTGCAACTGTGAAAAGGCAGAAAAACCAACGAAAAGATTAATTATAAAAGTCAGTATCAGCGCTTTACCAGCGGCAAAATATATCCTATTCATTATTAAAATTTGATTTAAGTTTTCAGTACTGACTTCAGCGAAAAGGGCAAAATTAGAAATAATTTAAAGAGGTGTTACACCTTTGAAATATAATTAATTAAGAAATTAGCTGATGTAAATCAAAGGAAGTAACGAGAAAGATATGTTTCACTCTCTGTTATCCAAATAAGCAGCAGGAAGGTCCTTCAACATCCTTACTCTCATCTACTGTAGTAAGCACAAAAGCTTTCCTTGTTTTTGGTGTAATCCGAAACCGGTTGTCTATCCTTTTTCCTACTACCCAAACAATATCTTCGCCAGAGACGAGCAGCCATGTTTTTTCCTTATCGGCGAGAGAAATTTTCTGATTAATAAAGAAATCACTCAGTTTTTTCTTCCCTTTCAATCCAAGCGGCATAAACCAATCACCCTTTTCCCATTTCCTTAAATGTAGAGGAAATGTTAATTTTTCAATGTCAAGACAGGCTATGCAGGCTTTTCCCATGGGCAATTCTGCAACCTGATCAGATTCATGCCAATCCAGAATGATTGGATCCACCATCTGAGATGCGCTGCGATTAATCGAATAAATTTCCTTATTGAAGGACGCTTCCGTCAATTCCGCCAAAGGCTGAATAATAAAGTTTTCGCGGTCGCGCAATAGTCTGTGAGTATGCGAATAAAAGACCTTTCCGGAAAATGTATCCAGCGAATGGACAATTTCTTTTACAACTGAAAATGTAAATCCATAAGGCTTAAGCAGTTCAAATAAATACGTATCGTGTGGTTCGTATTCATACACCCAGTCTATCGAAATCAGGATTCCTTCAGCCGTATGTTGAACAAGGTCAGCAGTAACTCCGGCAATATGGCTGTTGTATATTGATTCAACATCACGCAGGTGCGTTATCGACTCGTTAAGTTTATGACTGAAAAGCGGGTTGATTTTATATAATTCGCTTAAAACATCAAGCCTGAGTTTGTTACGCAGGTATTTGCGGCTTTTGTTCGAACGGTCCTCGCGCCAGGCCAGGTTACGGTCGATGGCGACCGACATTATTTTTTCACGGGTTGTGAACATCAAAGGCCGGATAATTTTCCCTTGTTTTGGCAAGATACCGTGCATTCCGCTTATACCTGTTCCCCTCAATACATTAATAAAGAAAGTCTCGGCCTGGTCATCCAGATGATGAGCAGTGGCAATAAAACGATATCCATGTTCATTTAGGAGTTCTTCAAACCAGGCATAGCGCAGGTCGCGGGCTGCCATTTGAATCGAAATCTTATTTTGGGAAGCATATTGTTTCGTGTTGAAATGCCTGACGTAGAATGGCACTTCTATTTGCTCAGCAAAGTTCTGAACGAAAGCTTCATCACCTTGCGATTCTTCACCCCTCAATCCAAAATTTACATGTGCAATACCGAAGTTAAAACCGGCATCTTTAAACAGATGCACCATCACAATTGAATCAACACCACCGCTGACTGCCAGTAGAATACGTTCTGACTTCTCGAATAATCCGGAATCTTTAATGTACGATTTAAATGCCTGTAACATATGTACAAATGTACATTATTTTTTACATTACAAGTATTCTTTGGAATTTAGAAACTGTCTAAATATGGCAAGGGATTCCGGCTAGGAATGCCCCCCGATAATGATCCGCATTATCTTAAGATTGAGCACAAAAAAGCGAATGATCTGCCATGGGAAAAACTTCCGCCAGAAACGTGTACTTCCTGTTGGAACAGGCGGATATGCTTCGTCTTTATATCCTTTTACAAGGTTTTTCTTTATCATTTGATAGACTGTTAGGCTGTTAGACTCTTAGACTATAAGGCTGATGGGGTGTTGGAAAATCGGAATTTCGAATCAATTCTACTCTGGGATAAGCCACCAGAAAGGTTTTGCTTTCGCTTTGTAAATAAACATAAAGTGCAGAACGAGTTTAATCCAGTGGCCGGCAAGTCCGGGTTCGCCCATGGTGTAGTTGGAATCACGACCCCATTTAGGATATTTTTCATAATCAGGAACAATTGGAAATACAGTCATAGTTGCAGCCATTCCATCGCGCAAGCCATAACCAGATGAAATAATGCATGCAGCTCCCATTTTACCCATCGAAGCTTTGTGTTTAAGTTCTTTCCTGCCTGTTTTGATTTGGTCAGCAATATTGAGCGCAACTACCTTGCCCATAATTCCGGAAGGCATTCCTGTTCGCGGCGGCGTCGGGAAAATTGCCAGCCCGTTTTTATTAGTCATTGGTTTCGAAATAGCATGAGGCGGAGCAAAAGCAATACCTGCAGCAAAAATAGTATCATATTTCGGGCTCTGATATACAGATGGCCAATCAGCTACCGACCAGTCCTCAAAGTCCTTCGGCTGATAATTGGCATCTACTTTCATAAAACCGCTAGGAGCAAAAAGTTCCGATGTTATCTCAGTACCATCTTTCGCAAAAGCTTTTATACCAACTCCTGCAAAAGCAGGTATCAGCATAGCAAAATCGAATTCCTGCTCGTGTAGTTCGCCATCGAGAGTCTGGTAGTGGGCCTTGCCTGGCTCAACTTTTGTAATTCCTGCACGTTTTATCCATTTAATGCCATATTCCGAAAGAATGGATTCAGTGAAAATCCGCGTAGATGTTACATAACCGCCCTTTTTGATAAAGGCGCCACCCATCCCGAAATCACCTACTTCGTATTCGTTGGTGAGCCAGGTAATTTCGGCCATATCGTTAAGTTTCCGCTTGTTAATTTCAAATGCAACATTTAATGCATATTCAAATGCGGCACCCTGGCACGTGGCTGTAGGATGACCGGTACCGATGAGGAAACGCTGTTTCTCGCCTTTTGCCATTTTTTCGAGCGAAACCTGAAGCTTTTCCCAGGCATGACCGGCATGCTGATAGGTACACACCGATTCGCTATAACCTTCTGGACCTAATCCTTCGGTTGCACCAAAATTAAGTCGTGGGCCGGTAGCATTTATAAGAAAATCGTATTCTATTTTATCCGTTTGTCCGCTTTTATAGTGGCTTGTATATTCAACAGCTACAAATGGGTTCAACAGGTCGGCATCGCCGTCGGGGAAAATAGCTGTAGCTTTAGCCTGCTTATATTCGATCCCCAGTTTTTTATATACAGGGGCCAATTCGAAAGTGACATTTTTAACTGTCATCTGGCCGATACCAACCCAGATATTGGAAGGTATCCACTGGTATTTCGTATTAGGACTTACAACGATCACTTCATGATTCCGCCCGAGTTTCCGCTTCAGTATCTGAGCGGCAGTGTGTCCGGAAATGCCGGCTCCAAGCACTACAATCCTTGCCATAATTAACTGGATTTAATCAGTTAAAGATAAAAATAAAAATAATACATCGTGCAATAATATATTTATAATTTCCTTGGAATGGAACTTCAATCAATCACGAGAAAAAGCCAATGAAAACCAGATAATGACAAGGAAGAGTAACAGATTAAAACTGCATTCCTTTTATTTTCTTCTCATAATATTTTTTACCCTTTTCGGTAACTATACCCCTTATAAATGTATCGAACATTACATCAAAAAGTACTGAAAAAGAAATGGTTTCGTTTGGGAAAAAGTCAGGATTATGCATATCGATAAGCCTGCTCATATATATACGGGAAACAAGTTCTGCACTCAGGTCGGGACGATACATGCCTTGTTGCATGCCAAGTTCGAAGTTCGATCTGATTTTAGCGCTTACAAAACTGATACGCTTTTCAACAAATTTTTGCCGTACTTCAGGAAATCTGGATCGTAAATCAAAAGTTATACTCGGCAAAATATAGTCAAGCTTATCGTTTATCTCTTTACTCACAACCAATAAGTCATCAACCGAGTTAGTCCCCTCAAAATCAAATTTCGAGAAAATATTTTCCAGGTTCTGCTGTTCAAAATTCAATATTCCTTCCACTAGCTGGGATTCGGTACCAAAAGCAAGTACAAGTGTTTCAACAGGTATATTCAAATCCTCTGCCAGGTTCCGGAAGGTAAATTCATGGGATTTATATCCAGAGAGCAATTTTCGTACTTCTTCAACCAAAAGTAAATTGGAATCGGGCATATAGCTTTTTATTATGATAAGCCTTGATGATGAACACCAAAGTACAAATATAAATAAAAATATACCTTCAACTAAAAAACATTGTAACTTATTCAACACCAATACTATAAAAATCTTTATTCAGTATCTTCAACAGACTGTATTCTGCCTGTTAACTTTGTCATACCTTTGTCAAAGTTACTTAAAGCTATAGCAATGTCACTTGCAACCCGTGGAATGAAGGTAGGAATTCTTACAGCCGGAGGCGATTGCCCCGGTATTAATGCTGCTATTCGTGGCGTTGGTAAAACAGCAATTATCGAATATGGAATGAAGGTAATTGGTATTTCCTCAGGATTTCGGGGACTCATAGAGAAGGAATATATAGAACTGGACGAAACACAGCTTTCAGGCATGCTCACTCTTGGTGGCACTATACTAGGCACTTCCCGAGACAAGCCTTTCAAAAACGATCCTGTTACCGGGGAGAATATGTCGAAAATCATAAAGAAAAACTATAAAGAAATCGGTCTTGACGCTTTGGTAGTTATTGGTGGAAACGGCACACAAAAAACTGCTGCCAAGCTTGCTGCTGAGGGTTTAAATATTATCGGGCTTCCAAAAACTATTGACAATGATGTATATGGCACCGACGTTACTTTCGGGTTTGATACTGCCGTTAGTATTGCTACTGAAGCCATTGACAGGTTGCATTCCACAGCAAATTCGCACAAGCGTATCATGGTTATAGAACTTATGGGACATAACGCTGGTTGGTTAACTCTTTATTCGGGTGTTGCCGGTGGTGGTGATGTAATTTTAATTCCCGAAATTCCATATGATATGGATATAGTTGCAAGATATTTGGAAAAACGATCAAAAAACAAAAAGCCATATTCCATCGTAGTTGTTGCTGAAGGTATTGCTAAGCCGAAAGGAACCTCCGCAGCTTCTTTTGTAGCACAGTCTATTAAAGAAAAAACCGGTCTCGAAACGCGTGAAACCATTCTCGGGTATGTACAACGTGGAGGGTCACCAACACCTATGGATCGCATATTAGCTACCCGCTATGGTGCCCATGCGGTTGAACTTATAGCGGAAGGTAAATTCGGCTTAATGGTTTGTAAAGATGGCGAAACCATAACCTCAGTACCCTTAGATCAGGTTGGAGGTAAGCTTAAACTAGTGCCACCCGATCATTCTATTGTTAAGAAATCGCGTAAGATGGGTATTTGTTTTGGTGACAAGAAAATATAAAGCATAAAGTTGAAAGGTTTTAAAAGTTCAACTTCATCTTTCTACAGGAAAGTTGATAATATGTTTACTTTTGCGCCCAAACTATTTTCAGCATGAAATTAATTCTTGTCCTTTCTGGCTTCTTCCTGATGCTTCAACTTTCAGCCCAGGATACAGCATTTCAAACCTATTATGAAAAATCACATTATCTGGCTACTCCCCGCTACGCCGAAACTATTGAATTTTGTAAAAAACTGGACAAAGCTTCACCCATTTTAAAATATACAACTTTCGGTAAAAGTCCGCAAGGGCGGGACCTTCCTTTACTTATTGCCGATAAGAATGGTAATTTCACAGCCGAAGCAGTTCGCAAAAGCGGAAATGCTGTCTTGCTCATTGAGGCCTGCATCCATGCAGGAGAATGTGACGGTAAAGATGCGGGGCTGATGCTCTTGCGGGATATAGCTATATATAAAAAAAGCTTGCCCCTACTGGATCATGTAACCATTCTTTTTATTCCAATTTTAAATACTGACGGTCATGAACGTTTTGGACCTTACAACAGGGTCAATCAGAATGGTCCTGAAGAAATGGGATGGCGGACTACTGCTCAGAATCTGAATCTGAACCGCGATTTCATGAAAGCAGATGCACCTGAAATGCAGGCATGGCATAAGCTATATAACGAATGGCTCCCTGAATTCTTTGTGGATTGCCATGTTACCGACGGAGCAGACTTTCA
Source organism: uncultured Bacteroidales bacterium (assembly GCA_903913645.1). GTDB lineage: Bacteria > Bacteroidota > Bacteroidia > Bacteroidales > UBA4417 > UBA4417. The sequence goes on from CAIWMA010000572.1 coordinate 16,206, forward strand.
ATACACCATGACTTATGCGCTCGAAACAAACGGCTGCATGGAAAAGAACCTGTCGGAATGGACCAGGAATATTTGTGAATCCTACCTTGTAAGTGAAATGAAGAAATCAGGTTTTCCTGTATTCCCTTATGTAGAGTTTCGCAACTGGCATGACCCGCGCAGCGGGCTTACCCAGACAGTAGCGCCACCTATGCTTTCGCAGGGATATACAGCTGTGCAGAACCGACCAGGCCTGCTTATTGAAACACATATGCTAAAACCTTATAAAGCAAGGGTAACCAGCACTTACACCATGCTTACGCATACAATTGAAATACTTAATAAAGAGTATAAATCGCTTCAGGCACTTGAAACAAAAGCTGATGAATTCACAGCAAGTGAAAAATTCAGGAAAGAACCTTTTCCCGTCAGTTTTTCAGAATCGTATGCCGACAGCACTCAGATTGAATTCCTTGGATTCGAATACACCATTGACACCAGCGACCTTACTGGTGGTTTATGGTTTAAATACAATAACCAGAAGCCAACTGTGTGGCAGCTTACCATGTTCCCAAATTGCAAAGCAGATAAGTATGTGACCTTGCCAGAGGCATACCTAATCCCTCCGCAATGCATTTCAGTTATTGAAGGGCTGCAATTGCATGGGGTAAAAATGACAAAGCTGAATCATGAAGTTACATGCTCTGTGAAATCAAGCCGGTTCGGAAAAATGCGCTGGCAGCAGAAACCTTTTGAAGGACATCACAAACTTACCTATGAGCTTGCTGATTCAATTGAACAGCGTACTTTCCCTGCCGGGACTATGCTTGTGGAAATGAACCAGCGCACTGCAAGAGTAATTGCTCATTTGTTGGAACCTGCTTCGCCCGATTCATATGCATCCTGGGGATTTTTTGATGCGTACTTGGAACAAAAAGAATATTCTGAGTCGTATGTAATGGAAACCCTGGCGCGCGAAATGATTCAGAAAAACCCTTCATTAAAAGCTGAGTTTGACCAGAAAAAAGCCGCTGATAAAAATTTTGATGCCGATCCGGATGCTATGTTAAATTGGTTTTATAGTAAATCACCTTATTGGGATAGCCGATTGAACCTGTATCCTGTTGGAAGAATTGTAAACAGAAGCGAAATTGATAAGATAAAGCAATAAGTCAGGAATTCGCTATACATTTTGTTTAGCTACACATTTTCAAAACCTGCAAACAATCCCGGCATGGTATCGCCCATTTCGTGTATCAAAAGGATTTCCTTACGCCACAAACCTCCACCATACCCGGTAAGCTTACCATTGCTGCCAATAACCCGGTGGCAGGGAACGACAATGTTGATTTTATTTTTCCCGTTCGCGTTACCAACTGCACGGGTGTTTGCTTCACTACCGGTCATGCGTGCAAGTTCAAGGTAACTAATGGTTTTACCAAAAGGAATCTGCTGAAGTTTTTCCCATACTTTCAGTCGGAATTCCGTTCCTTCAGGATCGAGTTTTAAATCAAACTCCTTCCGATTACCTTCGAAATATTCATTCAATTGCTTTACACATTCTTGAAGGCATAAAGGAACCTGAGTTTGCTCGCTTGCATTATCCATAAATAGAATTGAACGTATACCAGCCTCACTACCAGATATTTCGAGAATTCCAACCGGAGATTGAATGCGTGCTGATTCTAAATTCATGATAAAACCAATTAGCTTCTTATTGTGCAAATTAAACTGTTAACGTTATTTATTTATTAGTTAAATGTGATATAAATATCAAGAATTTCGGGTCTGTTGCCTGTGCGCACCGGTGGTCCCCAGCCACCATAACCACTTGAAACATAAAAGTGAGTATTTCCCTTCATTTTATGACCCCAGCTTAATTCATAAATGGCATCGGTAATATAGCCAAAAGGCCACAACTGCCCGTGATGAGTGTGTCCTGATAATTGAAAATCGACACCGGCATCAGCAACCTGCTGAAGGTTAAAAGGCTGGTGATCCATCATGATCACCGGAAGTGAGAGGTCTACGCCTTCGAGTACTTTATCGAGCCCTTTACGTTCTTTTCTGCTGAATCGTTTCGAATCGCGGTCGTTACGACCTGCCAGGTAAAAACTATTATTTATCATGATTGAAGTATCCCTAAGCATATGAATACCATGATCATTAAGATATTTTACAGCCGAATCAGCCCCTCCAATGTATTCATGATTACCGGTAATGGCAAAAACGCCCAAGGGTGCTTTTAGTTTCACTAATGATCTTCCAAGGTCGTTGTGAATAACCGGCGCCAGATCTTCATCCACAATATCTCCTGCAAGTAATATCATATCAGCATTGCATTCATTGAGCATACGAACAAGTTTTGCTGTTCGTCGCGGCCCAACAAGCGTTCCCATATGAATATCCGATGCGGCAGCAATATGCAGCGTTTTCATTTGACCGGCCTTTTTATTGATATGAATATCAATTCGTTTAACACGGGGATTAAGTGCATTTATATGTCCTGCCAGAACAATAATACCTGTAATGCCAGCAACGGCAATGAAAATGTATTTTTTGATCTCGGCATAATTGGCGACCATAAAAGCTGGCTTGGGCAGTATAAAGAGAATGAATCTCAATATGTCTATAACAAGTACAGCCATCAAAAGGTAAATCATGAATGCCAGCCAGAATGATCCGACAAAAGTAAAAAAGCTGCTGACAGGCGAAATCCATGCGCGTTCCATGAACCGGCCGATTACATAGGATGCGCTCACGAAAAGAAAAATCCATGGATACCAGTTTTTAAAAATCGTCCCTTGCGGTAACGCCTGCATTCCCCTGATATAAATGTAAAAATTGATGCCGCCGTAGAACAGCAGAACAATACTGAAAAAGACAAGAAATTGATAGGACTTCATAACTTAAAGACACATTTAAACCACTAAATATGGCACAAATTAACGTTAAAAATTGCTAATAATAGATAACTCCACACACCTATATTTGTTCAACCCATTTTAATTGCTCCGGAATTTGTAAATTTGCACTTTTCAAACAAGCCAGCTTACTTTGAATAAACTACAATTTGTTGTATTACAATACTATAAAAGGTATTTCAAAGATTCATGGTTTTTATTTTAATTGAACGATGAGAAAATTTTCTATTGTAATCCTATTCATCCTGGCAAGCACAGTGGCCGCAAAAGCCCAACAGGTTATTTACCACCAGACATTTGAAGACACTGCTCACCTTTTTCAGGATTATGTATTGGCAAATATTGACAAAGCTGATCCAATAGGCACAGAATGGGATACATTGCGAAGCGTTCCCTGGTTTGTAAACACTGCCGGCGATGCCGGAAATCATGCTGCAATAGCTACTTCAAATTATCTTGGTGATACCGTTGCCAACGATTGGTTTGTTACTCCTGCCATCCGTATAGGGGCAGCTTCGTCATTATCATGGAAAAACCAAGAATTAACCAGCGGAAAAACTGATACATATCAGGTTTATATTTCTACAACAGAGCAGTCTGTGGCGGGTTGCCTCTTCAACGGAACCGCCGCGAACTACAGCTCTTCTAATTCAAATGCATTTACAACAAATACACTCGATCTGGCCAATGCAGGTTATGCCGACCAGGTAATTTTTGTAGGATTCAGACTTAATACAAAATCAGGGGGCGATAAGATTGCGATAGATGACATTACCGTTACAGAAAGTTCCACTCAGTTTGTAAGCCTGAAATTTGAAGTCAATATGTCGCGCTATATTGCAGACAGCCATTTTAACCCCAAGACAGATAAAGTGGATATAGCTGGTACATTTAATAGTTTTGACGGCAAAAAGAACATTCTATCCATTGTACCCGGATCCGATTCTGCTATATATGCAACTACAATTTCAGGGTTTCTGGATGGCGACAAACTTGAATTCAAATTTCGAATAAACAGTTCATGGAATGATACATCAGTTGAATTTCCTTACGGGCAGCCAAACAGGGTATGGACCATTGAACATAATCAATACACTTACAACTGCTATTATAATAACATTAGCGGTTCGTTCGGCATCCCCGAAACCAAATTGATGGACCAGGTAACTGTTTTTCCGAATCCTGCACAAAGCATGGTGTGGGTCGGAATTCCTAAAAGCATAATGAAGGTAAGTTTGATAAATCTTACCGGGCAAAAAATATTTGAACGGGAAACGCTGTCGGGGAATATTGTTAACCTCGACCTGAGTTCAAAGTCGAAAGGAACTTATATCTTGTTGTTTTACACCAACCAGGGTTTTGCAGGAAGTAAAAAACTGATTAAGAATTAATTAACTCTTCAAACAGTGATACAGAAAAAACATCAGGCAGAAAAATATTTTACCTGACGCTATCTCTTTTTTCATTTAGCCTGTTTAATACCAAAGTGCTTAAATCAATCAATTTAAAATCGACACTTATCTCATGAGTGAACAAATAAAACATGAATGTGGTATTGCCTTTATCAGGTTGCTAAAACCCCTGGAGTATTATTACACGCGTTATGGCACCACGCTCTATGGAATTAACAAATTGCACCTGCTCATGGAAAAGCAACACAACCGTGGTCAGGACGGAGCAGGTGTTGCAAGCATAAAACTCAACGTAGTTCCCGGAAACAGGTATATCGACAGGGTGAGGTCGAACGCAGCAGGGCCTATTGATGACATTTTCAAGCAGATATATAAACCTTTTCAGGAAATTTTAAATAAAACTCCGGAAAAATTAAATGACTCAGAATGGCTAAAGAAAAGTATTCCTTTTTATGGAGAGTTATTTATTGGCCACCTCAGGTATGGCACTTTCGGGAAGAATAATATTGAAAACCTTCATCCCGTAGTTCGTTACAACAACTGGATGACGCGGAACCTGGTATTAGCCGGGAATTTTAACATGACCAATGTTGATGAACTTTTCCAACGGCTTGTTGGATTTGGTCAGTACCCGGTGGAAACATCCGATACTGTAACAATCCTTGAAAAGATAGGCCATTTCCTCGACGATGCCAACGAAGATCTATACCGTAAATTCAAAAAAGAAGGATTTACCAAGCAGCAAAGTACCGAGCTCATTGCTAAAAACCTTGATATTAAAGATTTGCTTTCAGAATCATCTGAACATTGGGATGGCGGTTATGCCATTGCAGGGATGTTTGGACACGGTGATGCTTTTATTTTACGCGATCCGAATGGAATAAGGCCTGCATACTGGTATAAGGACGATGAAATTGTAGTAGCAGCTTCGGAGCGGCCGGTGATACAAACTACCATGAATGTTTTGTCTGAAGATGTTCATGAAGTGAAACCTGGTCATGCACTTATTGTTCGCCGCGATGGCTCTGTGGAGGAAGCCCAGATCAAAAAACCCGGTCCAAGGCGCTCTTGTTCGTTCGAAAGGATATATTTCAGCCGGGGCACAGATAAAGATATTTACAATGAGCGCAAGCGATTAGGAATCGTTCTGACGAAAAACATACTTTCCGAAGTTGGCCACGACCTGGAGAATACTGTTTTTAGTTACATTCCGAATACAGCCGGATCGGCTTTTTACGGCATGGTGGAAGAACTGAACAATGTCTGCGACCTGATAAAATCCGATAAAATCCTGAAAGCCGGACCTTCCATCACCCGCGAAAAACTGCAGGAAATATTCAAATTAAAACCCAGGGTTGAGAAAGTAGCTGTTAAGGACATCAAACTCCGCACGTTTATAACACAGGACTCCAAACGCAACGACCTTGTAGCACACGTATATGATGTAACCTATGGTACGGTTCGCCGTGGCACCGATAACCTTGTTGTGCTGGACGATTCAATTGTACGCGGCACAACATTGAAGCAGAGCATTATACGAATACTTGACAGGCTGGGTCCAAAGAAAATCGTTGTAGCTTCATCAGCACCTCAAATCCGTTACCCGGATTGTTATGGAATTGATATGGCTAAGATCACTGATTTTATCGCTTTTAATGCCACTATCGAATTACTGAAAGATACCCATCAAAGTGATATCCTCAATGAAGTTTACCGTAAATGCAAGGCGCAGGAAAAACTTCCCAAGGAGCAGGTAGTAAACTACGTAAAGGAAATTTATGATTTGTTCACTACGCAACAGATTTCGGCAAAAATAGCCCAATTAGTTACGCCTCCTGGTTGTAAAGCCGAAATTGCCGTCGTATATCAGTCTGTCGAGGATTTACACCATGCAATTCCAAACCATACCGGCGACTGGTATTTTACAGGAAATTACCCAACTCCAGGCGGAAATAAAGTGGTGAATAAATCCTTTATTAATTTTATCGAAGGAAAAAACGAACGGGCTTATTGAGATGTGGTGTGGTTGAGTACTTGAGACTGGTTGACTAAGAGAATGAGAGACTGAGAGCCCTAGAGACTAAGGGACTGAGAGAATGTATATTGGGTGAGTAGAAATAGAGGGGGATTTTACGCTTATTTAGTGAATTCCAAACATCAAAATCATTATAAATAATGCTGCATACCGCTGAAAAGGTTTTTGATCTGATGAATCTTCATGGAAGCAGGTTGCAGCCTTTTCTTTTTGGAATTGATTTTGAAGTAAAGCAAGGATTTTTTTTAGATCCAGCCAATGCCAGCGCTTCAGGCATATATTTCAACATCAATGGAATTGGTAATACCATTCCACCCGGAATTGAAACTTCTGTTGTAAATCTGGTTAAGAATCCTGTTGATCAGAGTAAGTATAACAGTGCATTTGAAATTGTTTACAGAAACCTTGTTGAAGGGAATTCATACCTTACAAATCTCACGTTTCCAACTGCCATTGATTTAAATATTGCATTGCCCGAAATTTTTTCCAGGAGTAAAGCACGTTATCGTTTGTTATTTAAGGATGAGTTTGTTGTTTTTTCGCCGGAGAAATTTGTTCAGATCGAAAACGGAACCATTAGCTCATTCCCAATGAAAGGAACCATTGACGCATCGCTTCCGGATGCTGAAAACCAAATACTTTCCGATCCGAAAGAAACTGCCGAACATAACACAATCATCGACCTGATAAGGAATGATCTAAGTATGGTTGCATCGGAAGTAAAAGTGAATCATTTCAGGTATATTGAGAAAATTGAAACACACGAAAAAACGCTGTTACAGGTTAGTTCTAAAATTTCAGGAAAGCTCTCAAAAAACTACAATTCTGAACTTGGGACCATATTTCGAAAACTCTTACCGGCAGGTTCCATTTCAGGAGCGCCAAAGAAAAAAACGCTCCAGATAATCCATGAAGCAGAAACATATTCTAGGGGATTTTATACCGGCGTTTTTGGGTATTTTGACGGATCAAAACTCGATTCCGGAGTAATGATACGGTTTATTAAAAAAGAGAACGGCAGGCTTATTTTCTGCAGTGGTGGCGGCATAACCGCAAACAGCAATCCGCTAACCGAATACAATGAATTAATAGATAAAGTCTATGTCCCTATTATTTGAAACCATCAGACTGCTGGATGGTATCCTTCAGAACATTGAATACCATAATTTAAGGCTGAATCGTAGCCGGAAATTACTTTATAAATCCACCGATGAAATTGATCTGGAGCAACTAATCCAAATCCCGTCAACACTCAAAACTGGGCTTTATAAATGCAGGGTCGTGTACAGTAAAGAAGTGAAAAGCATTGATTTTGAACCTTATCTGCCACGCACTATAAAATCTTTGAGGTTAATTGAAGACAATAAAATTTCATACGATTACAAATATACAAATCGGGGAAGCCTCAACCAATTGCTTACAAAACGCGAACGTTTTGATGAAATAGTAATCGTTAAAAACGGCTTTATAACTGATACCAGTTATTCGAATATTTTATTTTTTGATGGGAAGCAATGGATTACACCTTCCACTCCCCTGCTCCCCGGTACGATGCGCAGTTTTTTGCTGGAAAACAAATTGATAACGGAAGCTGATATTAAAGTGGTAGATCTTAAACAATTTCAAAAAGTCCGACTAATCAATGCCATGAATCCGTTTGAATCGGGTAAGGATATAAAAATTGAAAAGATTGGTTACTGATCTCAAAAAGTAAAACTACCAGCAATAAAAAAACCGCCTCTATAAAAAAGCGGTTTCCTAACTATCTATCTAATTTTTCCGATTTATATCAATAAGGCTGCAATTTCGCCGGCAAGTATTTTCATTTCATCCGCCGGAAAAGTTAGTTTAGCACGGCTAAAATTGATATCGTCCATCGTATTCATTGGCACCAGGTGAATGTGGGCATGCGGCACTTCAAGCCCGATAACTGCTACACCCACTTTAATGCATGGAACAACCTGCTTAATGGCTATGGCCACTTTCATTGCGAATTGCCAGAGATCTTTGTGCGTCTCTTCGTCCATATCAAACAGATAATCAATTTCCTGTTTTGGAATCACAAGCGTATGGCCTTTGGCCAACGGGTTAATATCCAGGAAAGCGAAAAACCTGTCGTCTTCAGCAATTCTATACGATGGAATTTCGCCGGAAGCTATACGTGCAAATATTCCTGCCATGGTTGTATTATTTAGTGATTATTTCAACGATCTCAAAATTAATCGAGCCAGACGGTATGGTAATAGCCACCTTGCTTCCATTGGATTTACCCAGAAGTCCTTTGGCGATTGGTGAAGAAACCGACAATTTCCCAACTTTCAGGTCTGCTTCATTTTCAGGAACAAGGGTATATGTCATCTCTGCATTGCTGTTCAGGTTCCTGATCTTAACGGTGGATAATATCTGCACCTTGGTAGAATCCATTTTGGACTCATCAATTAAGCGGGCACTTCGAATGAGGTCCTGCAGCTTGGAAATACGCATTTCGAGCATCCCCTGTGCATTTTTTGCCGCGTCGTATTCTGCATTTTCCGAAAGATCGCCTTTGTCGCGGGCTTCAGCAATCTGTTGGGAAATAAGTGGACGTTCAATGTGAACCAGGTGCTCCAGTTCAACCTTCAGTTTCTCGAATCCTTCTTTTGTGTAATACGTTACATTTGTCATAACGGTAGTCATTTGTATTTATTAAATAAGAAGAAAAGACCCTTTACTAAAAAGGGTCCTTTCCGTATGTGTTTGCTTGTTTATGTAGATATTACTACATGTGTTTATCAGTACTCAGGAAGTTATTCATCAGTCGCAACTATAAACAACCTGATATTTTTTTGAATAATTTCTGTTTTCAGAATTTATTCAAGGACAGAATCTTTTTGTAATTAATACTAGTATTGGTGTATGTTGCTGACAATTTCAGGTAAGCTTGCTGTCAAAAAAGCATGTAAAGATATAAAGATTTTTAACTTCTGGTTACAAGTAATTAACAAATTAGAGATTTCCTGGTCAAAAATACTTCAGGTTTAATAATTCGCTGTAAATCACTGCTTCGCTAAGATCAAATTTCATTGAAACATATTGCTCCAGCTTTATTTGTTCACGAAGTTCCTGCGCTTTCCAGTTAGTAGCTATATCGGTTAAGGAAGTGGCAGCAGACGGAGTGGTGATAGATTTGTATCCCGAGTGGCCTTCATAGGCTTGATTTAATTCGGAAATATTTTTAGACTTTACTGGTTTGGCAGGCTCTACAGATTTTGTACAACTTGTTGCGGCACCGGCCTGGATCCGCCTGTAATTTCTCGCAAAATATCATCGAATAAGGATTTCCGGCTACCCAAGTTTGCAGGAATAGAAAGTGGTTACGAAGTTGATGGGCCCCTGGGAGGTAATCCTGTCGATTGTTGCTTCTGTATATTAATCATATATTTTCATTACATTCTGAAAAATGAAAATGCACCCGGCTAACGGCATGTTGATTTGGAAGATCTTTTACGTTGCTTTGGCTTATTGTATATCGAAGCTTGTTTTTCAGTTTGCTTCATCATCTTTTTGGTGTTTTTTGCCTGATGGTCATAATGCTGCTGGCGGGCTTTTTCGTATTCTGTATCTGCCTTTTTATCAGCTTCTTCCGTCTTTTTTTCAGCAACCGCCTGCTTATCCCTTTTCAGCAGCCGGCAACCTGTAAAGGTGATGTTGAATGATGCTAAAATCAGGATTGAAACAAATAAAATCCTCCGTCCTCGTGATACCTTTATGTTCATTTTTCTTAGCTGAGACAAATAATTGAAAAGCAGATCAAGTAATTCGGTTAAAATACATTGAAACAAAGTAAAAAATGCAATTTTAAACGATCATTTACGTTTTTACCATGTTAAACTGTACTTTTACAACGAAAATAATTCACAATAAGTATATGCTGCGATTTCTGGCATTGATAATTCTTCTTTTAATTGTAGTTCCGGGATGCAGAAAGGACAATCAGCCGGTGATACCTTATGTTTATGTAAACCTGCAATTGTACCCGAATACCATGGACAATATTCCTGTTGGCGGATACATCTACAGACCTGAAGGCTACAGAGGAATTGTAATTTACAGGTTGCTTCCTGAAGAATTCGTTGTTTACGAGCGTTGTTGCCCTTTCGATCCGGAGAAAACCGGGGCACGGATTACTATTGATCCATCGCACCTTACGTGTACCGATTCAGTCTGTATGTCAAGATTTGTAATTACTGACGGAACACCTTTCAGTGGGCCTTCGCCTTATGCCCTTATGCAATACAGGTGGAATTACGACGGGGAGGTTTTGTATATCTACAATTAAAGGGATTTTCATTTTTCAAAAGTTCCAGTTTCCAGTTTCTATTTTCTATTTTCCCATTTTCCATTAACAAATAAAGGCCATCATATTTCTATGACAGCCTTTAAAATTTTATGTGCCGAAAATTTTAGTACCGGTAATGATCAGCTTTGTAAGGTCCTTCGGCAGGAACCGAAATATACTCAGCCTGTTCAGGAGTTAGCTTGGTGAGTTTTACACCTATATGCTCGAGGTGCAGGCGGGCAACTTCTTCATCCAGGTATTTCGGCAAGCGATAAACACCAACTTCGTAGTTGTTTTTCCACAAATCCAACTGTGCAAGTGTCTGGTTCGAGAATGAATTACTCATCACAAACGAAGGATGTCCTGTTGCACAGCCTAGGTTCACCAGGCGGCCTTCGGCAAGCATAAAAATGGCGTGCCCGTCAGGGAAAACATATTTGTCAACCTGTGGCTTGATCTCAATTTTTTCAACACCTGGCATCACATTAAGTTTATCAACCTGAATTTCGTTGTCGAAATGGCCGATATTACAAACGATAGCCTGATCCTTCATTTTAAGCATATGCTCGATTGTGATCACATCCCTGTTGCCGGTAGTGGTAACATAGATATTTCCTTCGTCCAGCGCGTCTTCAACCGGTTTAATCTCGAAACCTTCCATGGCAGCCTGTAAAGCACAGATAGGATCAATTTCGGTAACAATAACACGGGCTCCGTATGCACGCATCGATTTGGCACTGCCTTTTCCAACATCACCATAACCGCAAACAACAACCACCTTACCAGCCAGCATAACATCGGTAGCACGTTTTATACCGTCTGCCAATGATTCGCGGCAACCGTAAAGATTATCGAATTTTGATTTGGTAACTGAATCGTTAACATTGATAGCAGGAATCAGCAATTCGCCTTTTTCCATCATCTGATACAAACGGTGAACGCCGGTAGTGGTTTCTTCCGAAACACCTTTCCAGTCGGCTACTACACCATGCCATTTGGTTGGATTTTCAACAAATGTTTCGCGCAGAAGATTCATAATAACCTGCTCTTCAGCGTTAGCACCAACTTCTTCCAGTAATCTAGGATTTTTTTCTGCAGCAAATCCTTTGTGAATCAATAAAGTAGCATCGCCACCATCGTCAACAATCAGGTGCGGTCCTTTTCCACCTTCAAAAGTAAGAGCCATATTGGTACACCACCAGTATTCGTCAAGGCTTTCACCTTTCCAGGCAAATACAGGAATACCAGCGGCAGCAATAGCGGCAGCAGCATGATCCTGGGTGGAGAAAATATTACAACTGGCCCAACGCACTTCAGCGCCAAGTTCAGCCAATGTTTCAATTAAAACTGCAGTTTGGATAGTCATATGCAGAGAACCGGTTATCCGCGCACCTTTCAGTGGTTTCTCAGCTGCATATTTATTGCGAATGCTCATCAGTCCGGGCATTTCTTTCTCGGCGACTTCAATTTCCTTGCGGCCCCAATCGGCCAGAGCAATATCACGCACTTTAAATTTCATAGTAGTATCAGAAGTGAGGTGTTCCATTATATATAATTTTAGGGGTGCAAAGGTACAATTTATTTCTAAACTGACTCGTATATAACTCAAAATGAAACTTATTGTTCAGGATTTTTGATTGTTTCTTCCATGTTGCAAAGTCTGACAACTATTTCCTGCAAATGTTTGTTTTTTATTCACTTTACCTGATATTACCAAGTACATACTAATCCAGATCAATTCTAAATATTGTCGATTATAATTCGAAAACCGTAATCGCAAAAATAAATATTTTACACATAAAAACATAATTATCAGTAGTATAATGAAAGATCAGAAAAATAAATTTAAGAATAAACTATGTTAATGAAAAGTAATTTGTAATTTTGCCCTTCAACTATTAAATCAATGAAGAATAGCGCTCAGAATATTTTAAATGTCACTTGCTGCACAAATATGTGTTGCCTGATGTGTTTTTAATATATGGAGAGCTTATTTACTAAGATATTATTTAAAAGTAACAGGCTTTCCGGAAACGGGGAGCCTTTTTCATTTTAAGATAAGTGTATCGTATTGCCATTAATAAGTTGAAGAAAATGACGTTTTAGCCAACATTGAATTTCAGAATCAGAACTATTTGAACTCATTTATCTGATTTACTGTTATTTGACAAGTTCACTAATTTATTTTTAATCATTTCGCAGAACACAAAAAATCACTACATTTATCAGTACAATGTCTAAGTCCTAACCAAAACAAACCACTTATGAAAAAAACTCTAAAACTTGTTATTGCAGCACTTTTAATTTTTTCAGGCAATTTGCTCTATTCTCAAAATCATACGATAAAGGGAATCGTAAAAGATGAAAAAGGAGCACCCCTGGAATTTGCATCAATCGCTATTAAAGGTACCACCAGCGGCACTATAAGTGAAACTGGCGGGAAGTTCTCACTAACAACAGAATTGAGCGCACCAACTTTACTGATTTCCTCCATTGGTTATGAAACTAAAGAAGTTGTGGCAAAAAGCGACTTCATCGAGATCCAACTTAATTTATTGAACACCAGCCTCAACGAATTTGTTGTTGTTGGAAGCCGTAATCCTAAATTAAGCAAATTGGAAACCCCTGTTCCTGTTGATGTTGTGAATATGATGAAATCAAGGACTCTTACTCCTCAAAACTCAGCAAACGACATTTTAACCTACCTCATTCCTTCATTTAACTCCAATCGTCAATCAGCATCCGACGGAACCGAACATATTGATCCTGCATCCCTGAGAGGCCTCGGTCCTGATCAGGTTTTGGTTTTGATTAATGGTAAAAGAAGGCACACCACTTCGTTGGTAAATTATCAGAATACCGTTGGTAATGGATCGGTTGGAACCGATTTAAGCGCCATTCCTGCTTCGGCAATAAAACGAATTGAAGTTTTACGTGATGGAGCTGCAGCACAGTATGGCTCTGATGCAATTGCAGGTGTTATCAATTTGATTCTGAACGACAATATAGGTTTTCAAGCCGAAGCAACTTATGGTCAGACTTCCCGTAACGATGGACAAACGGCGGATGTAAATCTGAATTATGGAGCCAAGCTTGGCAAAAAAGGTGGTTTTATCAATCTTACTGCTGAATATAACCATCGCGAAAAAACAAACCGGTCACAAAATAACAACCTGATCATCTTTGATCAATCGGCTTATAATAATTATTTTTCCTACGATTTCTGTGAAGATCCGGCCGCGGCCCGCAAAATTGATGACGATGCACTTGCTGCCGCTCATATGACACGTGACGATTTTAACTTCCAGGTTGGTGATGCCAAAATTCAAAATATCCAGTTTTTCTTAAACTCCACAATTCCATTAAATAAAAATGCCGAATTGTATTTTTCAGGTGGTGCCAGCAAACGAAATGGTACAGGGTTTGGATTCAGGCGATTGCCAAGTGAAACCGAAAATGTTGTTGCTGCATTATTTCCTTTTGGGTTTCAACCCGAATTGAAATCCAACATTAATGATCTTTCCATGATTTCAGGAATACGGTTTAAACTATCAGACTGGAAATTCGATGTAAGCAACACTATTGGAAATAATAACTTCAAATACGAAGTGGCCAACTCAAACAATGCTTCTATGGGTGCAAGCAGCCCGACTGATTTTAAGGCTGGAAGCCACTCGTTTTTACAAAACACCGTGAATGCCGATGCATCGCGTTCCTATGCATCTTTTTTAAGCGGACTAAATGTAGCCTTCGGCGCTGAATTCCGTTTGGAAGAATATCAGATCAAAGCCGGTGAAGAAGCTTCGTACATTAATGGCGGAGCGCAATCATTCCCCGGATTTTCTCCCCTGAATGCAGTAAATAAACAAAGACACAGTCTCGGAGCTTATGCTGATGTTGAAGCTGATATAACTAAAAGATTTTTAGTTGGCGTAGCCTTACGTTATGAAAATTATTCGGATTTTGGCAATACAACTACTGGTAAATTAAGTTCAAGGTATAAAATTACCAACAACTTTTTCGTCCGTGGTTCAATGAGCACTGGATTCAGAGCTCCTTCTTTACAGCAAACCTATTTCAATAATATTGCAACCGATGTTGTGGACGGTGTGATGTTAAATTCAGGTATTTTCAGAACTGATAGTCAGCTTGCAAAGGAACTTGGAATTCCTGCCCTGAAAGAGGAAACTTCCAATAACTACAGCCTCGGCCTTGTGTATACACCAATCAAAAAATTGAATATCACCATCGATGCATACCAGATTAACATCAAAAACAGGATTATCCTTACCGGTAATCTGGGGAATGACGCTTATGGCAACCCTGTTCCTGAACTGCAGGCTTTATTCGCTCAATATGGTGCTCAAACAGGACGTTTCTTTACCAATGCCATCAACACTACAACCCAGGGACTGGATTTAGTGATTGATTACACTTTTGCATTAGCTGGCGGAAACCTGAATGCTTCATTGTTGTACAATTTCAACAAGAACACTGTTGATGATAAGTTAAATAATCTTCCGGCGGCATTCGTTGGACAGGACTCAGTTTATTTTGGACCGCAGGAAAGAAGCCTGATTGAGACCAACACTCCAAGAAGCAAAGGAACCCTGGCCTTGAATTACGAAATCAAGAGAATCTCCGTTTTGTTGCGAAACACTTATTTTGGAGAGGTTACCAGGGATGGTTTCCCCTTTGGCACAACCCAGAAACATGCCGGAAAAGTTGTTACCGATCTCACTTTTTCCTATAAGTTGACACCAAAAATTGTGTTCGCTTTTGGTGCGAACAATCTTTTTGATGTATTTCCTGATTTACAGGTTTACGATAACAGCTATTTCGGCGTATTTAAATATGCCCCTGTTCAAATGGGAACAACAGGCTCTTACTTTTTTGGAAGGATAAGTTGCAATCTTTAGCCTACATTTTAAGCTGATTTAATACTTTGTCGGGGATTAAGGCCTCGACAAAGTTTTTTTTATTTTAACACTACCGCATCAAATTGAAAAAAATCACCTGGATTACTGCCACAGCCTTAGTGGTTTCAAACATGATAGGAACCGGAATTTTTACTTCCTTAGGCTACCAGGTTGCCAGTTTGACAAATACGTATACCATAATTTTGCTCTGGTCAATTGGTGGAGTTTTAGCCTTGTTCGGTGCTTTCTGTTATTCCGAGTTAGGGAATTATTATAAAGAAACCGGTGGTGATTACATCTATTTATCACGTGGGTTCCATCCTGTTTTCGGATACCTGAGCAGTTGGGTTTCGCTGATTGTAGGCTTTTCGGCACCTGTTTCACTGGCAGCTTTGGCAATGAGTAAATACCTGCAGATTTTCGGATTGGGATTAGGTAAAGGCTTCGCTATTGCCGTCATCATTCTGATAGCGCTCTCGCAATCATTTAGCTTGCGAACAAGCAGTGATTTTCACAACCTTTTTACGCTGCTGAAAGTTGTATTTGTTTTAGCACTTATTGGCCTGGGCTTGTACATTGCTCCTGATGCTGTGAATGCTTTGAATTTTAGCACAAGTTGGAAAAGGGAAGTGCAAATGCCTGAATTTGCAAGTTCACTAGTGTTTGTTGCCTTTGCTTATACCGGCTGGAATTCGGCTTCGTATATTGTTGGTGAAATTAAGAATCCAAAAAAGAATCTCCCCAAATCTCTCATTGTCGGCACTTTGTTCGTGACATTGGTATATGTTTTTATAAACTATGTTTTTCTGAAACATGCGTCAATCCTTTCCCTTGTTAACCAGGAGGATGTAGCATCTATTGCCTCTATAGGTTTCCTGGGAATGAACGGCGCTAAATGGGTGAGTTTCTTTATTGCCTTACAATTAACTGCAACTATCAGTGGTTATTTATGGATTGGCTCTAGGGTAAGTTTTGCTACAGCAAAGGAGAATAAGCTTTGGAGCTTTATGAATAAATCAAAAAATGATATTCCATATCTGGCATTATGGATGCATGCAGGTATTGCAATTGTGATTATTCTGACTGGCGAATTTGAACAAATTTTCATTTATGCTTCCTTTCTGCTTCAGATTTTAAGTACTATTGCAGTAGCTACAGTGTTTACAATCCCATCACTTAAAAGGCACATATTCAGAGGGAAATATTTCTGGATTTTCCCTGTGGTATTTTTAGCTTTTGGGATGTATATTTGCTATTTCACCTTTGTAGCTCACCCTAAAGAAAGCATCATAGGATTATCAACCATAGTCTTAGGATTGATTGCTTACTCGTTCGATACGAAACTTTCAAATAAATCTGACATTATCTTATAGGCAGAATAAACGATTGAAACCTTAAACCAAGCCGGATTTTTTTAAATTTAATTAAACAAACTCTTTTATGAAACAAATTATCACCTCTCTGTTAATTATGTTGGTTGCATTTCAACTGACGGCACAAAATAAAATAGTGGTTTTTCAAACCGATTTCGGATTAAAAGATGGCGCCGTTTCTGCAATGAAAGGCGTTGCTTCAAGTGTTTCGCCTGATTTAAAATTATTCGATCTCACACACGAAATTCCCGCTTACAATATTTGGGAAGCGGCTTATCGCCTGGTACAAACAGCTCCGTACTGGCCTGCAGGAACCGTTTTTGTTTCGGTGGTTGATCCGGGAGTGGGCACCAGCCGGAAATCGGTGGTATTAAAAACAAACAGCGGCCATTTTTTCGTTACACCCGATAACGGCACGCTTACTTTGGTTGCCGAAAGTATGGGCATTGCCGAAATCAGGGAAATTGATGAAGCTGTTAACCGGAGAGCAAATTCCGAAAAATCATACACATTTCATGGCCGTGATGTATATGCTTATACAGCTGCCAGGTTAGCTGCAGGTGCAATTACTTTCGAACAGGTTGGTAAAGAATTGCCAAAACAAGTGGTGAGTATCCCTTATCAGAAAGCCGTGCTGGAAGGGAAAAAATTGAAAGGCAACATTTCAATTCTCGATATCCAATACGGAAACATCTGGACCAACATCACAGCCGATTTGGTCAAGCAACTCAATCCGCAATATGGCGATCTTCTGCATGTAGTTATTTATCATGATAAAACTAAAGTATTTGAAGGCAATGCACCTTACAGTCAGACCTTTGGCGCAGTTGCAAAAGGAATGCCCTTATCCTATCTGAACAGCCTGATGCAATTATCGTTTGCGTTAAATCAGGGAAGCTTTGCAAAACTTTATAAGATTGAAAGCGGAAATAACTGGAATGTAGAAGTTACCGTTGTTACGAAAAAATAGCTTTTTCGTTCTAATTCGTTAAATAAGATTTCCCGAAATCCGGTTTTACCTTTGATACAAGCATATAAGCTTGATTATCAACGAACTAAGTTATCGTTTGTCCTGGAACAAAATCTGTTCGAAGTCATGCGCTAAAATATCTATACTTTCATATCTTTGCATCTTCAAATATTCCTTTCACACTAAGGAGGTTTGAGTTATACAGAAGGGGGGAGAGAACAGGCTCACTGAACCTCTGGCAACCACCACCACATGGTGTGTAAGGTGCCAATACCTGATCCCGATACTAATCGGGAGATTATAATTAAAACACACTCCTGCTCCCGGAATACGGAGAAACTGAATGTGTTAAGTTTAAAACTTCTGCCGTGCTGCTTTGTTTAAGTAAGCAGCAGTGTAAAACATATAGGTAAGATGATTGAAAAGGAAAATATATATAAGGTTTTAGAAAATCGCGTTTTAGTGCTTGATGGTGCCATGGGCACTATGATTCAGCGTTTTAAACTTAAAGATTCGGATTACCGCGGAGAGCGGTTTGCCACGCATCCTATCGATCTGAAAGGCTGCAACGATTTACTTTCCCTCACGAAACCAAATGTAATCAGCGAAATTCACCAGGCTTATCTTGAGGCCGGAGCTGATATTATTGAAACCAATACGTTTAATGCCACTTCGGTTTCTATGGCTGATTACCAGCTGGAACCTAATGTATATGAAATGAATGTGGCTTCCGCAAAAATTGCAGTTGTTGAAGCAGAAAAGTTCACAGCGCTTAATCCAAACAAACCTCGCTTTGTAGCAGGAGCCGTTGGTCCTACCAGCAAAACAGCTAGCATGTCGCCCGATGTAAACGATCCCGGATTTCGTGCCGTAAGTTATGATCAGCTTAAGGATTCATATAAAGAACAAATTCGCGGATTGATCGACGGCGGAGTAGATTTACTTCTGGTAGAAACCATTTTTGATACGTTGAATGCAAAAGCTGCACTTTATGCTATAAATGAAGTTCTTGCAGAACGAGACTTCCGCCTTCCGGTTATGGTTTCGGGAACTATCACCGATGCCAGCGGCCGAACTCTTTCCGGGCAAACTACTGAAGCATTCCTGAATTCAGTTTCTCATATTGATCTTTTGAGCGTTGGCTTTAACTGTTCATTAGGTGCTGAGCAGCTTAATCCATTTATTGAAGAACTTTCAAGGAAAGCGCCATTTTATGTAAGCGCGTATCCAAATGCCGGCCTGCCAAACCAATTCGGGGAATATGATGAATCACCTCTGCAAATGGCACATCATATTCAGCCTATTCTTACTAATAAATCGGTAAACATTATTGGCGGTTGTTGCGGCACCACGCCGGAACATATCAGGGAACTTTGTAAAGTAGCCGAACAATCTACGCCAAGGCATATCCCTACAATTCCTAAATATTTGCGGCTCAGCGGCCTTGAGCCATTGATGGTTTTCGAGAACAGCAATTTTATCAATATCGGTGAACGGACCAACGTTTCCGGATCAAAGAAATTTGCACGGCTTATCCGCGAAGAAAAATACGATGAAGCACTTTCAGTTGCCCGCCAGCAGGTGGATTCAGGCGCGCAGGTGTTGGATATCAATATGGACGATGCCTTGCTGGATGCCAAGCGTGAAATGACGCGCTATCTGCACTTGCTTATGGCAGAACCTGAAATTGCCAGGGTGCCGATTATGATCGACTCTTCGAAATGGGAAGTTATCGAAGCAGGCTTGAAATGCCTTCAAGGCAAAGCCATTGTGAATTCCATCAGCATGAAGGAAGGCGAAGACGCTTTCAGGGAACATGCGCGAAAAATAAGGAATTACGGCGCAGCCATGGTGGTTATGGCTTTTGACGAAGATGGCCAGGCCAGCACGCTCGAACGCCGGAAAGAAATCTGCTCACGGGCTTATCATATTCTTGTTGATGAAATCGGGGTTCCACCCGAAGATATTATTTTCGATCCGAATATCCTGGCTATTGCAACCGGCATTGAAGAACATAATAATTACGCAGTCGATTTTATTGAAACCATTAAATGGATCAAGCAAAATCTTCCGTATGCAAGGATCAGCGGCGGCATAAGCAATCTTTCGTTTTCGTTCCGGGGAAATGATGCATTACGCGAAGCCATGCATTCGGCCTTTCTGTATCATGCCATAAAAGCCGGTATGGATATGGGAATTGTAAATGCGGGAAACCTGCCGGTTTATGATGATATTCCTGCTGACTTACTTGAACTTATTGAGGATGTTCTCTTTAACCGCAGGCACGATTCAACCGAAAGGCTGATTGATTATGCCTCAAAAATGAAAGCGACGGAAAAGACCGAAGCAGCTGCAAAAGCATGGCGCGGACTTCCTGTAAACGAGCGATTAACCTATGCTTTGGTTCATGGATTGGATGCTGATGTAGCAACCGATGTGGAAGAAGCACGACCACATTTTAGCAGGGCACTCGAAGTTATTGAAGGCCCGCTGATGGCCGGAATGAACGTAGTTGGCGATCTGTTTGGAGCCGGCAAAATGTTCCTGCCACAAGTAGTAAAAAGTGCCCGTGTAATGAAAAAAGCAGTTGCCGTTTTGCTGCCTTATATTGAAGCTGAAAAAATAGTAGGTGAAAATAACAAAGCTGGAAAAATCCTGATGGCTACAGTAAAAGGTGATGTTCACGATATTGGTAAAAATATTGTCGGAGTAGTCCTAGGCTGCAACAATTATGAAGTTATTGACCTTGGCGTGATGGTTCATGCTGAGAAAATCCTGGATGCAGCTATTAAGGAAAATGTTGATATTATTGGATTGTCGGGCCTGATCACACCTTCATTGGAGGAAATGGCTTTTGTAGCTTCAGAAATGGAACGCAGAGGATTTACTATTCCTTTGCTGATTGGCGGCGCCACTACTAGTGAAATGCATACAGCTGTGAAGATTGCGCCCGAATACCATAACCCGGTTATACACGTTCGTGATGCTTCAAGAGCAACCGGGGTTGTAGCAGCTCTGCTTTCGGCTGATGGCAAAAAACCTTTCATCGATTCAGTTACCGAAAAGTATTCAGTATTACGTCAAAAACACGAAAGTACAAGGGCTGGCGTTACATACGTTTCTCTGGAAAAGGCACGGGCTAACAAATTCAAAATGGATTGGAGCAGCTTCAAACCTGTTAAACCTTCATTTTTAGGCGTAAAGCATGTTGATAATTTTCCTTTGCTAGAAATCAGTAAATATATCGACTGGACCTTCTTCTTCCATGCATGGAAAATCAGCGGGAAATACCCGGCAATATTTGATGATCCGTTGAAAGGCGTTGAAGCACTTAAACTTTTCAATGATGCCCAGGTAATGCTGAAACAGATCATTGATAAGAAAATGGTACAGGCAAACGGCGTTTTCGGATTCTTTGAAACGAATGCGATAGGCGACAGTATTGAGCTAAACCTTGAAGGGAACAAAAAAACAATGCTTCATTTCCTGCGTAACGAAGAGGAAAAAGAACCAGGAATTCCAAATCTTTCACTCGCCGATTTTATTGCGCCAAAACAAACCGGCTATCCCGATTATATTGGTCTATTTGCTGTAACTGCAGGTCTTGGAATCGAGAAATGGGTGAAAGAATATGAAGATGAAAACGACGACTACAATGCCATTATGGTTAAAATTCTTGCCGACAGGCTTGCTGAAGCTTTTGCCGAGTTGCTGCATGATATAGTCCGTAAGGAATATTGGGGTTATGCCAAAGATGAAAATCTGACTATTGAAGAAATCATTCATGAAGGCTATGCAGGTATTCGCCCGGCTCCGGGTTACCCGGCTTGTCCGGAACACAGCGAAAAAGGTACTATTTTCAATTTGCTTGAAGCCAATAAAACCGGAATTACGCTCACTGAAAATTTTTCCATGTATCCGGCGGCTGCCGTAAGCGGGTATTATTTTGCCAACCCCGATTCACAATATTTTGCCATCAGCCGCATAAGTCGCGAACAAGTTGAAGATTATGCTTCGCGAAAGAATTTAACCGTTAAAGAAGTCGAAAGGTTGCTGGCTTCAAATCTGAATTATTGAGAAAAGGCTAGGAGTCAGGAGTTGGAAGTCGGAAGTCAGAAGTCGGAAGTCGGAAGACAGAAAATTGAAGACAGAAGTAGGAAGTAGGGATTGGAAAAATGATGATGACTTAGACGAAATTGAAATGATTGATCAAAACAGAAAATACTAATTACTGTAATTAAAAGATTTGTTGTTACGAATAAATCTGGACCAAAGAGTCTTCCGACTTCTGTCTTCGGACTTCCAACCTTTTTAATTTCACAATAATCAGAATAAAACATACAAGAAGAACCATCCCATGAAAGTCACTGAATATATTGCACAGAGTAAAGGAAAAACACTTTTTACATTTGAATTGCTTCCGCCGCTTAAAGGCGAAAATATCAATTCGATATACCAGACTATTGATCCGCTGATTGAGTTCAATCCTTCATTTATTGATGTTACATATCATCGTGAAGAAGTTATTTTTAAAGAACGCGAAGACGGCCTGCTCGAGCGAAGAACCGTTCGCAAAAGGCCTGGGACCGTTGGTATTACTGCCGCCATCAAATTTAAATATGGTATTGATGTAGTTCCACACCTGATATGTGGAGGCTTCAGCCTGGAAGAAACCGAAAACGCACTTATCGACCTGCAGTTCCTCGGAATTGATAATATTTTGCTCATTAGGGGCGATAATTTAAAAGGCGAAAAACAATTTAAACCTCAGAGTGACGGGCATCGATATGCCGTTGACCTGGTGAAACAGGTTATCAGGCTTAACAACGGGATTTTTCTTGAAGAAGATATCCTGAATCCGGTGCCGACAAACTTCTGTATCGGTGTTGGCGGTTATCCCGAAAAACACCTGGAATCGCCAAACCTGGCTACCGATTTGCAGTATCTGAAAGCAAAAGTGGATGCCGGGGCAGATTATATTGTTACCCAGATGTTTTTCGATAATGCGAAATATTTTGAATTTGAAAAAGCCTGCCGCGAAACAGGTATCACAGTTCCTATTATTCCGGGGTTAAAACCGCTTTCAATGAAATCGCAACTTTCCACATTGCCACGCACATTTTCGATTGATATTCCGGAAGAACTTGTTTCGGCAGTTGATAAGTGTACTGATAATCAGCAAGTACGGCAGGTTGGCGTTGAATGGGCCATTAAACAATCGAAAGAGTTGATTAAATTTGGAGTGCCTGTGCTTCACTTTTATACTATGGGGAAATCGGATAACATCTGTAAAATTGCAAAGGCGGTTTTCTAATTCATTTTGCCCGAAGTGGACCGCAATTGTTTGCAATTTGATGTTTCAAAAATAGAAAGGCAGACTTTAAAGCCTTTTTTCTACATTTGCGCTTTAAACGCAACCAATGTCAATTTACCAGGATATTCTCAGTCGTACGGAACTAGGCAGGAAACAGCTTGCTGTTCTTGTAGATCCAGATAAATTACTGAATATAGAGGTAGAAAGTATCGCCATTAATGCCGCTAAATCCGGAGTCGATTACTTTTTCGTTGGAGGAAGCCTGTTGGTTAATAATGAACTGGATCAATGCATTAAAACGATGAAAGCAAATAGCGAAATTCCTGTAATCCTTTTTCCCGGTAACAATATGCAACTGAGTTGGAAAGCCGATGCCATTCTGTTTCTCTCTCTAATCAGCGGTCGCAACGCCGAAATGCTTATTGGCCGTCATGTAATTGCGGCACCATACCTGAAACTCAGTCCGCTCGAAGTTATTTCCTGCGGGTATATGCTGATCGAAAGCGGCAAATCCACAGCTGTACAGTATATGAGTAATACCATGCCAATTCCGTCGGATAAACTGGATATCGCCATCTGCACAGCAATGGCCGGCGAAATGCTGGGGTTAAAAATGATTTACCTCGAAGCCGGAAGCGGCGCACAATACAGCATTCCGATTCCAATGATTGAACAAGTGAAACAAAATTTAACAATTCCTTTAATAGCAGGCGGTGGTTTACGTACTCCTGAAAAAGCCAGTGAGGCCGCCGTTGCAGGCGCTGACATTATTGTGATAGGAAATGCATTTGAAAAAAACTCCGGCCTGATTTGCGAAATGGCTGATGCGGTGCATAAGGCACCGAAAATTATATAATTCAACAAAATTCCAGAATCAATATTTATGAATAAAAAAATCACCTCCACCCTACTGGCATTACTCTTAATGCTTGGTTCACACTTATTTGCACAACAAAAACAACTGGCAATTGAGGACCTGATGAACAGGAAACTTTATCCATCATCGTTGTCAAATATCCAATGGCAGAGCAACAACCTCTTCACTTGGAACGCAAATAATTGCGTTGTACAAAGTATAGTAAAAACAGGGATTACTGATACCATTCTTTCGCTTGCCAGACTCAACAAGGTTGTTGAAAAGAACCAGCAGAAAAAACTGAAAAGCATGCCGGCTTTTAAATGGGAAAGTGAGAATATTTTCAGGTATTCAAATGATTCGAAAATTTTCAGGTTCAACATGCTCACAAGTGATCTGATTTTGGTCAACAACTTTGAAAGTGAAGGTGAGAATTCAGAATTTGAGCCAACCTCAGGTCGCATTGCTTTTACAAAAGACAACAACCTTTATGTTTCCGAAAATGGGAAAACTTTGGCCGTAACCAACGATTCGGAAAAAGGAATTGTAAACGGCAAAACAGTGCACCGCAACGAATTCGGTATTGACGGCGGTATCTTCTGGTCGCCGAAAGGAAACCTGCTTGCCTTTTACCGAATGGACGAAACAATGGTAACCGAATATCCTTTGGTGAACATTGACGAACGCGTGGCCAAAGTTGAATATATCCGCTATCCTATGGCAGGAATGGCAAGCCATCATGTAACAGTTGGAGTATTTGATCCGGTGAAAAACCTGGTTATTTTCCTCAAAACCGGTGAACCTGCCGAGCAATATCTCACCAACGTAACCTGGAGCCCCGACGAAAAGTATATTTTTATTGCTGTTCTCAACCGCGATCAGAACCATATGTGGTTGAATAAATATGATGCCACAACCGGTGAATTTGTGAAAACACTTTTTGAAGAAACAGATAACGAATACGTGGAACCTTTGCATGGATTGGATTTCCTGAAAACCAATCCATCACAATTTCTCTGGCAGAGCCGTCGCGATGGTTTCAACCACTTATATTTATATGATGTTGATGGCAACCTTGTAAAGCAAATCACCAAAGGCCCGTGGGAAGTTATATCCTATCAGGGATTTGATCCGAAAGAAACTAAAATCTTCTACACCTCCACACAGGAAAGCCCATTGCAGAGGCATTTGTATTCAGTTGAACTGAAAACAGGAAAGACTTTCAAGTACACTTCAGAAAAAGGAACTCATAATACGCTGGTTTCTCCTGATGGCAAACTGGTTATTGACCGTTTGAGCAGCCTTGAAATCGGATCGCGCACAACTCTGATTAACGAAAAGGCTGCTGTGGTAAGACTTATCGCGGAAGATGCAAATCCTTTGAAAGACTTCAAACTTGGCACAACTTCATTTGTAACTTTAAAAGCTGATGACGGAAGCGATTTATATGGCAGGTTGATTTTACCTGTTGGTTTTGATCCTACAAAAAAATACCCGACGCTGGTTTATGTATATGGCGGTCCTCATTCGCAATTAGTATCTGATACCTGGCTTGGAGCAGCAAACCTCTATTTCAATTACCTGGCAACCAAAGGATATATTGTCTGGACAATGGATAACCATGGAACGTCAAACCGGGGTGCAGATTTTGAACAAATAATTCATCGCCGGCTTGGTGATGTCGAAAGCAATGACCAGATGATTGGCGTTAATTACCTGAAATCTTTGCCATATGTTGATGCAACCCGAATGGGTATTGATGGCTGGAGTTATGGTGGATTTATGACGCTGACTTTGTATTTACGCAATCCCGGGGTTTTTAAAGTTGCGACCTGCGGCGGTCCGGTTATCGACTGGAAGTACTACGAAATCATGTACGGCGAACGCTATATGGATACTCCTGAGCAGAATCCTGAAGGATACAAAAAAGCCTGCATCCTGAATTATGTGGATCAGCTTCAAGGCAAGCTGCTGGTGATTCATGGCGGACAGGATAATACTGTAGTTTGGCAGAACAGTCTTCAGTTTATCCAGACCTGCATAAAGAAAGGCAAACAAGTAGATTATTTCGTATATCCCCAGCACGAACATAATGTTAGTGGTACTGACCGGCTTCACCTTTACAGGAAACTGGCTGAATATTACGATCAGAATTTGTAGTTCATTAAGAATTTCATTATCCTGAAGGATTAGAATGAAAAAGCAAATCACATAATATCAGCTTTATATATGCTGAACGAATACGCATTTATTCGTTAATGCATTGTTAATATTTCGAAACATATGTACTAATTGGGATAATTATGTGTTACTTTGTAACATAATAGACCGTTATGCTTAGGAAAGCCGGAAATATTGTAATAATCATACTCTTGTTGGTAGCAACAGGTGGTATGCCTGTTACCCGGCATTTTTGCGGTAAAGCTGAAATGTCCATTGCAGTTTATTCCACTCCCAAAGCTTGTTGCGAGGGTCATTGCGACAAATGTCATAATGTTTTTAAATTCTCAAAAGTAAACGATGCTTTCGAGCCTGGCTCTTCAGTGACAGCGCTGGCATCAACAGATTTTATTACTCTCCATACAAGTTTATTTATTGAACTATTTAATAACGTAAATAGCTCAATCACTTCTGGTTTTCCTAATCAGCGAGCGACTTTTACGCAAAAAGCCGGCCATTCGCCGGCATCCCTTGGCAATTTCCGTTGCTGAAATCCCTTTATAAGGGAGTAATTCTGCATTGTAATACATGCTAAATCCATTGGCATTAGAATATTGCCCATTTTGGAATTCTTGTTCTTGCTTGTAGTTTTTAAACTTCCCTCCTATTCCCATCCCTTTAATTATAATTCGTTACCTGGACAATTCAGCTTTTAAAGCTTTTGTACTATGTAATATAATCTATAGAATCTTTAAAAACGCAAACTATGAAAAAGTCAATTCTCATCGTAACGCTCGCATTTGCCATGGCTATCACTTTCAATGCTTGTACTAACTCAATGTCGAACGGCACTTCTGTTGCATCAAAAACAGCTGAGAAGGAAATATATACATGCTCCATGCACCCGGAAGTGCGAAGCGACAAACCTGGTGATTGTCCTAAATGTGGCATGCATCTAGTTAAAATGGAAGTTTCTGATACCACAAAAGTGGATGTTCAATCTGATACTTCCATGAAAATGAAGTAATCGGATTACAAAGAATGACTGACGAATTGTACTTTTTTGTACAGTTTGTCAGTTGTACTCTGATTCTAACTTTAAAAGATTGCCACTAAATAAACAAATTAATAAGTGACATATGTTTAACCGACTTGTCAAATACTTTCTCGAAAACCGGCTCATCACCTTTATATTCCTGATTACATTTATTGTATTAGGAGTTATTTATATGCCGTTCAGCTTGAATTCAGGGTTCCTTCCCCGCGATCCGATTTCAGTGGATGCTATTCCTGATATTGGCGAAAATCAGCAGATTGTCGCTACCGAATGGATGGGCCGTTCGCCCAAAGATATACAGGATCAGGTAACTTATCCATTAACAACAGCTTTGCTTGGTATTCCTGGTGTTCAAACTGTGAGAAGCACTTCTATGTTCGGGATGTCATTTATCTATATCATTTTTAAGGATAATGTCGAGTTCTATTGGAGTCGTTCGCGCATTCTTGAAAAACTAAGTTCACTACCAACTGGAACATTGCCAACCGGTGTACAGCCAACCCTCGGACCTGACGCCACTGCCTTAGGCCAGATTTTCTGGTATACGCTCGAAGGCCGTGATCCTAAAACAGGCAAACCAAATGGCGGCTGGGATCCACAGGAACTCAGAACCATCCAGGATTTTTATGTTAAATATGGACTTTCGACTGCCGAAGGTGTATCAGAAGTGGCTTCAGTGGGTGGTTTTATCAAAGAATATCAGGTGGATTTAAATCCGGAAGCTTTGAAAGCATTCAACGTATCTGTAATGGATGTGATGAATGCCGTTCGCAAAAGCAACCTTGATATTGGTGCCGAAACCATGGAATTGAATAATGTGGAATATATTATCCGTGGCCTGGGCTATGTCAAAAACCTGGAAGACCTCGAAATCTCTGTGGTTACTGTCCGAAATAATGTACCAGTGCGGATCAAAGATGTGGCTCAAGTGTCTTTTGGCCCGGCTACCCGACGTGGCGGACTTGACAAAGCCGGATCAGAGGCAGTTGGAGCTGTTGTTGTTGCGCGATATGGTTCAAATCCCATGGATGTCATCAATAATGTGAAAACCAAAATAAAGGAAATTGAAGCTGGAATGCCTCAGAAAACATTGCCCAACGGTTCCATTTCCAAAGTTACTGTTGTTCCTTTTTACGATCGTACCGGATTGATCAGGGAAACCATTGGCACTCTTGAATCAGCTCTTTCACATGAAATCCTGATCAGTATAATCGTTATTATTATTCTGGTCATGAACCTCAGGGCATCCCTTATTGTAGCCGGATTATTACCAATCGGCGTATTAATGACTTTTATCCTTATGCGGATTTTCGGCATCGAAGCCAATATTGTTGCCTTATCAGGAATTGCAATAGCTATAGGTGTCATGGTAGATATAGGAATTGTGGATGTTGAAAATATTTTAAGGCACCTTGAAATGCACGAAAACAAAGGTATTCGCGGCAAAAAACTTATGGATGTCATTTACCTGGCAACAACCGAAGTCCGAGCTGCTGTAGTTACTTCCATAGCAACAACTATTGTCAGTTTCCTCCCGGTTTTTGCCATGCAGGCTGCCGAAGGCAAGTTGTTTCATCCGCTGGCTTTCACCAAAACATTTGCTTTGATTGCTGCCTTTATCCTGGGAATTGTTGTGTTGCCAACCTTAACTCATGTGTTCTTTTCTATAAGGATCGATACAAAGAAAATCCGCAAATTCTGGAATGGAGGTCTTATTATTGCAGGATTATTCGCAATTATCTTCTGGCAAACATGGCCTGCCCTGGCATTAATAGCAATAGGCTTTAATAATCTGCTCGATTACCGTTGGGCAGAAAACCGGAAAGAATTCACGAATTATATCAATATTGCTATCACCGTTTTGGTTGCCGCTTATTATTTGTCTATTGAATGGCTGCCGTTAGGTGCGCACAACAGTACGCTTATCAACTTCATTTTTGTGGCTGGAATTATTGCTATAATCCTTGGAGTCCTTATGTCGATGGTACATTTCTATGAGAATATAATGCGCTGGGCATTGGAAAACAAAGGAAAGTTTCTGATTATACCTTTCATTATTTTACTTTTTGGTTTGTTAGCCTGGCAGGGATATGATAAAATATTCGGTTTTGTAGCTTTAGGTGCTGAAAAAGCAGGCTGGAAAAATATTCGTCAAACAGAAGCCTGGCAAGGTCCTGCAAAAACATTTCCCGGAACCGGGAAAGAGTTTATGCCATCTTTAAACGAAGGTTCCTTCCTGCTTATGCCAACCAGCATGCCACATTCGAGCATCGAAAAAAACCTGGAATATATCGAAACTCTTGACAAACGACTTTCAACCATTCCTGAAGTCGAAATAGCAGTTGGGAAATGGGGTCGCGTAAATTCAGCGCTGGATCCTGCTCCGGTTCAGATGTTTGAGAATACAATCAATTACAGGCCGGAATATGCGCTGGATGAAAACGGTCAGCGTATGCGTTTCAAAGTTGATAGGGATGGAAACTATATCTTTAAAAACGGATCAAAATATAACCTCGATAAAGAAGGTTTTCGTTCCATTCCAACTGACAGCCTGGTCCCCGACAATAAAGGTGAATATTTCCGTCAATGGAGGCCTGAAATCAGGAAACCGGATGATATCTGGAATGAAATTGTGAAAGTTACCAATATTCCCGGTTTGACTTCTGCGCCAAAACTGCAACCGATCGAAACCCGCCTGGTAATGCTCTCGACAGGAATGCGTGCACCCATGGGGTTAAAAGTTTATGGCCCCGACCTTGATGCAATTGAAAAAGCCGGAATGCAGCTGGAACAGGCATTGAAAGAAGTTTCTTCAATCAAATCATCAAGTGTATTTTACGATAGAGCCGTTGGCGCACCATACCTTGAAATCAAACTTAACCGCGAAGCTATGGCCCGTTATGGCATGACTGTCGCCGATATCCAGGAAGTGTTGCAGGTAGCTGTCGGTGGCATGGCACTTTCATCTTCTGTTGAGGGTCGCGAACGATTTCCAATGAGGGTTCGTTATGCCCGTGAATTACGCGACAATCCCGATGATCTCAAGCGAATCCTTATCCCGACCAGTAATGGCGTTCAGGTTCCGTTAAGCGAAATCGCCGATATTGATTATACCCGCGGTGCTCAGATGATCCGGAGTGAAAATACTTTCCTGAACGGGTATGTAATTTTCGATAGGAATGAAGGTAAAGCAGAAGTGGATGTGGTTCAGGAAGCCGAAAAAGTTCTGCAGCTTAAATTGAGTTCCGGTTCTTTGATATTACCGGATGGAGTATCATATAAATTCGCTGGAAACTACGAAAATCAACTGAGAGCTACTAAGCGGCTGGCAATTGTAATTCCGATAAGCTTGCTCTTAATACTGCTACTGTTGTATTTGCAATTCCGCACGGTTACAGCCTCATTTATCCACTTTTCGGGAGTATTTGTTGCCTTTGCAGGCGGTTTTATTATGCTTTGGCTGTACGGACAGGGTTGGTTTATGAACTTTTCAGTTGCCGGAATCAACCTTCGTGATATGTTCCAGATGCACACAATAAATCTGAGTGTGGCTGTTTGGGTTGGGTTTATTGCCTTGTTCGGAATTGCAACCAACGATGGAGTAATTATGGGAACCTATATTCACCAGGTTTTTGAAGACCGCCATCCCGCTACTATCCACGAAGTGCGTGAAGCCGTTGTAGCTGCAGGCATTAAACGAGTCCGGCCCGCTATGATGACCACCGCTGTAGCTGTGATTGCGTTATTGCCTGTTTTGTCATCATCAGGTAAAGGTTCCGACATTATGATCCCGATGGCAATTCCAATGTTTGGAGGTATGATTATACAGGTAATGACAGTATATGTTGTGCCTCTGTTCCAGGCGATGTGGAGGGAAAGATCTGTTACACATCAAAATAAAATGGCCATTCATACCTTAAAAAGTCAGGAAAATGATGAGAACTAAGGCTTTCAAAAAAATAATTCTTTTGGCACTGGGGCTCTGTAGCTGGAACCTGGTCAGTAGCCAGCAACAAACGGACTCTCTTTACAGCTATTTGGAAATTGCTACCAAGAATAACCCAACAGTTCTGCAACGTTACTATGAATATGAAGCTGCATTACAAAAAATACCGCAGGTCGGTAGTTTGCCTGATCCGGATCTAAGCTTAGGTGTGTTCCTAAGCCCAATGGAACAGTTGGGCGGAAACCAATTAGCCGATATTAGGCTGATGCAGATGTTTCCCTGGTTTGGCGTTTTAAGATCAGCAAAAGATGAGATGAGCCTGATGGCAAATGCTAAGTACGAACTGCTGCGCGATGCCAAACTGCAACTAAGTTTTGATTTACAACGTTCTTGGTACGAATTGCATAAGGTTAAACAGAATATACGCATTTCGGAGAAAAACATTGAAATTTTACAATCGATTGAACGGCTGGCCATTGTCCGGTTTAAAGCTACTCCAACGAGCAATGGGTCCTCATCAAGCGGAAAGCTGTCATCGCCGGCATCTGCAGCCAACTCATCATCCGGTTCATCGGGTATGAATACGATGGGAAGCAGTTCGGGATATTCAGCCGGAACAGCTAAACAGTCAGCCTCATCAATGCCGTTTAATTCAATGGGTTCTTCAGCCGGTAGTTCGGGGCTTACAGATGTTTACCGCATTCAGATTGAAATCAATGATGTTCAAAATACGATCGAACAGCTTAAAAATCAATTTACTACGTTGTCAGCTCAGTTCAACGGTTACCTGAACAGACCACAGGATGCCTTAGTCACAGTTCCAGACACTTTAATTTCCGATAATTTTCCACTATCTCAATTGGCACTATCCGACACCACGCTTGGAAAAAATCCAATGCTTGGAATGCTTCAATATGAACAGAAGTCGCTGGATGCCCGTAAGCAAATGGTTACCCGAATGGGATATCCAATGATTGGACTCGGTGTAAATTATTCGGTGATTAACAAAAGTGAAATGTCATCTTCATCCATGAACGGCCGCGACATGATTATGCCGATGGTTACCGCTACTTTGCCAATTTACCGCAGAAAATATAAGGCTATGCAAACTGAAGCAGACATACTGAAATCAGCTAATGAACAAAGTTATAAAGCTACGGCTAACGAGTTGAGTACTGAATATTACCAGGCCATGCAGCTATACCAGGATGCTCAACGCAGGACAAAACTTTATGGGAACCAGCAACAACTGGCTTCAAAATCACTTGAAATTATGTTTAAAAGCTTTGCCTCATCAGGCACTGATTTAAGTGATATTCTAAGGGTTCGTCAGCAAACACTAGATTACGAATACAAGCAAATGGAAGCAATTGCCGACAACAATATTTCCATCTCCTGGCTCAAACGATTAATGGCATTTTCACAATAAAGTAAATCTGAAAACTTTTCAAAATGAAAAATATTCTTTTAAATAAATACCTCCGCTTCAGTGTCATATTAACAGGTGGAATTTTTCTCGGATGGTTGTTCTTTCATACTTCAACAAAAACTGAAGACAAACGCAACCACACCAGTGAAATTGTGAAAGGCACCATCTGGACCTGCGCTATGCATCCGCAGATACGATTGACTGAACCAGGGAAATGTCCGATTTGTGGCATGGATTTAATCCAGTTAAACCAGGAACGTACATCAACCGATCCTAACGCCATTCACCTGACAAAGGAATCTGCTCAACTGGCAAATGTCCTTACATCGGTAGTTTCAAAACAAAATCCGGTAAAAGATATCCGTTTATTTGGAAAAGTACAGGCTGATGAACGTTTGCTGCAAAGCCAGGTTTCATACCTGCCTGGCCGGATCGAGAAACTGTTAGTAAACTTTACCGGCGAAGTTGTGCGGAAAGGGCAGACACTGGCAGTAATTTATTCCCCTGAGCTGGTCACTGCCCAGCAGGAATTACTCGAAACCGTTTCAACTAAAAATACGCAACCAATACTGTATGAAGCCGCAAAAGATAAACTCCGCCATTGGAAACTTTCCGAAAGCCAGATTTCAGCAATCGAAAGTTCCGGTAAAGTGAAAACAGAATTTGAAGTTTTCGCAAATACGAGCGGAATTGTTTCTGCAAGACTTGTCAACAATGGCGATTATGTGTCTCCAGGCTCAGTATTATTTGATGTTGCTGATCTTTCAAATATCTGGATCATGTTTGATGCCTACGAAAGTGATCTTCCATACCTGTCGCAGGGGCAAAAAGTATCCTTTACAATCCAGGCATTACCAGGAGCTGAATATTCAGGAAATATTGAATTTATCGATCCTGTAATTGATCCGGTTATCCGTGTTGCAAAAGTCAGGATTGAAATTCATAACCTGGGTGGAAAATTAAAACCCGAAATGTTTGCAACAGGAATGGTGAATGCGAACCTGACTCAATACAAAGGCAAATTAGTGATTCCCCGCTCATCTGTTTTATGGACAGGCAAACGCTCAGTTGTATATGTGAAACTGGCAGGCAGCGATGAACCTGTTTTTAAAATTCGTGAAATTGAACTCGGACCCATGCTGGGAAACAGTTATGTGGTTGAAAATGGATTATCAGACGGTGAAGAAATTGTTACACAAGGAGCTTTCAGTGTGGATGCTTCAGCACAGCTCGAAGGGAAAACCAGTATGATGAATCCGAAAGCTGAACAGCTAAATTCAATGCCTGCTATGAATATGCCCATTTCGCCAAAACCAGCTAAGGATTCCCCTGTGTCAAAAAAGCCATCCTTTTCTCTTCAAAATGCCACGTTTATTGTATCAGGTAATTGCGAAATGTGCAAGGATCGTATAGAAGAAGCAGCCAAATCGGTAAAAGGAGTTTCAACAGCTGATTGGGATGTAAAATCAAAAAAAATAACACTGGTATACAATATCGCACTAACTTCGTTTAATGCAATTCAAAAAGCTATTGCAAAAGCAGGCCATGATACAGGGAAATTTAAAGCCGATGATAAGGTATATAGATCTTTACCAAACTGCTGCAAGTACAGAAAATAGTTTTTAAAATTGTACAAAATTCTATATATTTGATTTGCTTATCAAGTATTTGTATATCCTTTTATAATAATTTAAATATAAAACACGAATTGTATGGAAATTTGTTATTCAAATATAGGCTGCAATGAAGCGAAGCTTCTTTTGTTCAGTAAAAACGGATATCCGATTATGGATTGTAAAAATTGCGCTCGCCGATTTGCTGTA
Source organism: uncultured Bacteroidales bacterium (assembly GCA_903913645.1). Taxonomy (GTDB): domain Bacteria; phylum Bacteroidota; class Bacteroidia; order Bacteroidales; family UBA4417; genus UBA4417. The sequence goes on from CAIWMA010000572.1 coordinate 50,721, forward strand.
ATAAAAGATGAAAAAGCGCATCTTTCGGAAGTATATTCCGATGATTATTTCTTTGCAGGCAAAGAAGGCTATCCTAACTACCTGGAAGAAAGGAATATATTAATCCATGAAGGAATCCATTATGCAGAATTGATTGGGAAGTACAGTAAACCTGGTAGAATGTTAGATGTAGGATGTGCAGCAGGTTTTATTTTACAGGGATTTGAAAGTATGGGATGGAAAGGAACTGGTCTTGATCCTAACGAAACCATGGCGAAATATGGCAGAAACGAATTAAATCTTGATATCCAAACAGGTAGTTTAGAAAACTTCAATACTGAAAATAAATTCGACCTTATTTCCATGATCCAGGTTATTGGTCACTTGTATGATATAGACAAGGCTATGGAAAATATTATAAATCTGACAAATCATAATGGATTGGTACTAGTTGAATCATGGGATATGAACAGCTTGGTTGCCAGAATATTAGGCAGACGTTGGCATGAATATAGCCCTCCAAGCGTTATAAACTGGTTCTCGAACAAATCATTAACAACACTTTTTAATAAACATGGCTTTGAATTGATAGATACCGGATTCCCGGCAAAACGAATTAATCTGAAACATGCACTCTCGCTTTTGGAAAAAGACTCACCCAAGGCAATTTATAAAATGAAATTATTTAATTTCCTGATCAAAATAGCAGGAAAAATTGTAATCAATTATCCTCCTTTTGATCTTAAATGGTATATTTTCAGAAAAATGTAGTTATGCACTATACCAGGATCAAAAAACGGAATAGCTATTAGTTGTATAAAATTCATGAAAATATTAACTGCTTGTTCCTTAGTAATTATTTAACAATAGTTATTTGATTGCTGTGAACATCTTAATTGTTGGTTTTTAATTTGTTTTTGAAAAGACAGATGGAATACACTATAATAATATAACTAATCACAAATATTATGTAACACTTTCAGGAATGAAGCGAATTACCTTTGCGTCATACTTTTCAAATTCGTATTTATGTCACTTCTAACCATTTTACTGGTAATAATTGTTGCAGGCTTTGTTCTGTACCTTGTTAATAATATGATTCCGATGGATCGTAAAATCAAAAAAATCCTCAACATTGTGGTTGTGGTAGTTGTAATTGTTTGGCTGCTTAAGGTTTTTGGCCTTCTGACTGCTCTGACGAATATACATGTTTAAAACTAAGCATCGGAATCGTTAATCGCGTAACTGCTTACATTGCAAATCCGTTTCAAAGATTACTGGTTTTTGAAACCCTGATTTTTATTCAAATTGTTAAAATAAAATAAAAGAAGATGAATCTTAAAAGAATCTTTGGTGCATTGCTTACTTTGCTCGGAATTGGCGGACTTATGTATACCGCTATAGTTTTTGTGAATACTTCAGGTGGCACCCGCGACATAAAAGCACTCATTATTTATGGCGTGCTTGGAATCGTTTTCTTTAGTGCAGGTATCAGCCTAGTGCGTACAACAAAGACGAGACGTAAGGATTAATATTAACATTTTCAGTGACTTGTAAGTTTCAAGTCGCAGCTATCTCGATTGCTTTTTCTCCATTACTTTCTTGCTGTTCCAACTATAGAATTTTTCCTGGAAGAATTATCGTTCAGCGGTTCTGCCATTCTTATTTCTTCAACTTCAATTTTATGTTTAATAATCTGAACGGAATATCCGTTTGGGATTATTTTTTTTCCATGGGTTTCGGCAAATACCCGGGTAAATTCGGCACCGAAATACAATATAATTGCTGAATAATATACCCAAATGAGAATTAGAATAACTGAGCCGGCAGCGCCGTACCACGAACCAATCGCTGAGCGGCCAAGATATGCACCGATAGCAAATTTCCCAACCATAAATAGAATCGTTGTAAATGATGCCCCGATAAGGCAATCGCGGAGCGCCAGTCTTCCATCGGGAAGGGTTTTAAAAATAACAGTAAACAAGAGTGTTATAATTGCGAAAACGATCACTAGATTGAGCACATAAATAAAATAAACAGCGTCAACGGGGAAGAAACCGGCAAGCCTATTATTGAGTATATCCATTAATGAATTTATGATTAACCCGACCAACATCAAAAAGCCAACCGAACCTATCATAGAGAAAGACATCAGGCGGTTTTTAATGTATTTAACTAATCCGCGTTTAGGTTTTGCTTTAAGCCCCCAAATAAAATTAATCGAATCCTGAATTTCGGCAAACACTCCTGAGGCTCCGATCAGTAAAACAATTACGCCAAAAGTAGTTGCAAATGTAGAACTGTGTGAAAGTTTTACATTTTTAATAATCTCTTGAATCTGTAATGCAGCTGCATTGCCGACCAACCCATTAATCTGTCCGAAGAGTTCGCCCTGAACTGCTTCCGTTCCATAGAAAAATCCTGATAAACTTATGATAATGATGAGCAGCGGAGGCAACGAAAATATGGTATAATACGATAAGGCTGCAGACAGTTTCATGCCGTCGTCTTCAATAAATCCGTTATATGACCCTTTAAGGAGATTGAATATCCATCTTACTTTTACCTGTATCCTAAGTTTATCAAGATGTTTCATTTGCTGGTTATTTTTATTCATACAAAACCTTATTATTTATAATTCAGTGTTTCAGCGTTTCATGTTTCATCGTTTGAAAAGTTTACTAGTTACCCCAAAACGAATTGATATTACCGAAACTCCACCACTGATGGTTTTCCGATTTCAAAATCGCGGAATCCAAAATCAACTGTTCGGAATGAGTTTGCTTTGAAAATATTCTGCCCATTACCCGGGATTGCAGGGAAATACGAAATGGATAGCTGAAATGTATTAATAATCAAGAAGTCATTTTTAATTAAAACCCCCAATCCAATTAGCGGATATAGTTTACTGTTTGCAAACCCGGTTTCTGCATCACCCAGCATACCAATTGAAAAATTTATGAATGGCCCGAAACGGAATCCTATAAAATTCCATGGAGCATAGGATTGGGTTTGCAATGTAATCATCATGCGGCTTATACCCGACAATGAGGAACTGTTGAACCCATCAATTCCAAATCCATCGTTCAGAGTCAGGCTATCGAATGCAAAGCGGCTGATACCAATAATAATCTGTGGCTTTACAAATTGCCGGAATTTCCATTTCCCTATTTCTATCAAGCCAGTAAAATAATTCACTCCTGCTGTAAAAACACCCTGTTCAAAATTGGATTCATGAATAAATGTTCCATATTCGAAGTTGAAGCTGAGGTATCCCCAGGAATAATAATTGCCTGTCGAAACCCGCGCGCCTAGGTACTTACGGACTGACTCATTTTTTCTCTGAAAGCCGGCTGTCAGGTTATATACTTTACCAACCGGTACATCTTCGGTAACACCAAATCTAAAAATGTATTTATCCTGAACATACCTTCGTGTTGAAATGCCAATGCTTGCCAGGTAAAAATTTTCGTTTGCAAAATAATGCTGCACATCATAGGTATCATCAGGCTTTTCGAGATAACGAACCCTATAAAAACGCAATGCGGTTATAAGGTTTGTAGCACGATTGTATTCTGTATTTCCCTTAAAAATCTGGATGGCATCACCTACCCAATAGTCCTGGGTGTTGAATTTAAAAGGCTGCAGGATTATCATCGAATCACTGGCATGGATGTAATTCAGCCGGAATATATGGGAATAATTCACCCCTGCCGCCCACTTTGCAAAAGGTGAAAAAAACGGTCGGTCCAATCCAATACTCCGTGTATAGTCTCCGGTTTCTTCCCTGTCAATATGAAATGTAGAATTGATATAGGTATTCCGTATATTTGGGATATAGTAATTCACTTTGTAAGCATAATCGTTGGCGACATTGTTCCATTTGTATTCATTTTTCGATTCGTGGCCTAAACCCATGAAATTATTATCCCGCAAATTAACAGTGATACTGGATGAGGAAATTGCTCCATCAGGAATCAGGCTCCATTTATCCAGTTCGCGGATAAAAATATCAACGGAGTCGGAGTTCAAAGCTGATTCTTTAACAAGAAATGAAACATCATTCACATAACTCTGACTTCGCACCAGGCGTTCTGATTCCTTTACAAGCAATGAGTCAAATGCCTGGTTTCTCCTTATAAGTAACAAATTTCGGATGGTGATCCTTTGCGATTTAATATGGAGTCTATTTGCGTTTTTTGCGAAGTGCCCTTGCTCTTTCTCAATAGTATCGGCGATAGAAAATCCAAATGGATCAAGGGTTTCAATATCAATTTTCCGAATAATCTTCCCTTCGAACGCACTGTAAGGTTTTTGGATAAGTTTTTTGTAAACTTTCTTTTTATGGTTGCCAACCGGTTTAAAAAAAACGCTGTACATATATTTTGTAACCTGGCGTTTTGTGGAAAAGGATTCAATATTCTTGTAAATGTGGGCAGTATCTTTTTTATACGGAGTCTTTTGTGCAAATGCGAAATCACATTTTACAACTGAAACAAGTATCAGTAAGAAGAGTATGACAGACCATTTTTGCATTTGCTCCTTTCAGGTATTTTGTATAAGCCATTTTATTAAGGGTAGAATTTGTTTCTATTAAAGTTACTTCTTAAGTTCTTCAGCCTTTTCCTCAGCAGCATTAGCTTTCTTTTCTTCGGCCGCTTTTTCCTTCTTTTTAAAATATCCTTTAAAAAGGATACTATGCTTTGCCGCTTTCATATTTTCGTCCAACCCTTTAGAACTCGTTTTAAGATTTACGATGGTTTGATTCAGGTTTTCGGCAATGGTTGTATCTTGTATCAACCGGCCCATTGTCCCTCTTCCTTTATTAATTTTTGTCATAATTTCGGCAAGTTGTTGGGTGATAATTTCGGCATTTTGGGCTGTAACCTGTAAACTTGCCATGATGGCATCCGTTTCAACAGGCTCGGTTGATGCAAGTTCCTGGCCTTCTTTTGCCAATGGAGCATCATTGCTTCCTTGTGTAATGGTTAAAAGTTTGTCGCCTATAAGTCCTTCGGAACCAATGGCAACTTCGCAGTCGGATTTGATAAACTGGTGTACTTCTTTACGAATCATCAAATCAACTCTTACAGTAGAATCGTTAATGATATGGATGTTGTCAACAGTGCCTACATTAATGCCGGAGAAACGGATGTTATTTCCAACCTGCAAACCGCTTACGCTATAGAAAGTTGTAGTAAGTTTAAAAACAGGGTTAAACAGGTTTTTTTGTTTCCCGATAATAAAGATGGCCAGCACGAAAATCGCCAGCCCACCTGCTACAAACAAGCCTAATCGTACTTTATATTTTTGTGAATGTGGTTCCATGGGAGTTATGAATTATGAGTTATGAATTATGAGTTATGAATTATGAGTTATGAGTTGGCGATTGGGGATTGAAATTTGAGACTTAGAATAAAATTCCTGGACAACCTCTATTTAAAAAATGCTTTTACCAGCGGATCATCTAAATGTTCAAAATCCTTAAGTTTTCCTTCTTTATACACTCCACCATCAGCTAGCATTATCAACCTGTTTGCAGTGGCTCTTGCACATTTAATATCGTGCGTTATGATAATTGAGGAGGTTTTATATTTTTTCTGAACATCGTTGATAAGTTCGCTGATTTCATCAGAAGTAACGGGATCGAGCCCTGTTGTGGGTTCGTCGTAAAGCATGATAAGCGGATCAACCACAATGGTGCGTGCCAGGCTTATCCGTTTGCGCATTCCGCCTGAAAGTTGCGATGGCATTTTATTTAAGGCGTCTGCCAGGCCAACATTTTCAAGCACTTCATTTATTTTCTCGGCAATTTCCTTTTCATTCAGATTCCGCCTGATCCTTCTCAGAGGGAATTCCAGATTCTGCTTCACTGTCATAGAATCGTATAACGCACCGCTTTGGAAAAGGAAACCGATTTTCTGGCGCAGTTCGCCCAATTCCTTGTTTTCCAGCTTGTTTACTTCCTTGTCAAATACATTTATGGTTCCACCATCTGAACGGAGTAAACCAACTATACATTTTATCAACACCGATTTCCCGCTGCCTGATTTACCAAGTATTACCAGGTTTTCTCCGTTATTAAGCTGCAACGAAAGATCAGTTAAGACCTGTTGAGTGCCAAAAGATTTCTTCAGGTTATTTATTTCAATAACAATTTCCTTATTTGCAGCTTCAGGCATAAGCTCACTTAAAGTCTCTGTATCCTTCATGATCATTAAGTTAACATATCGGTTATCTGTACTGCGATTACATCTAAAATTATGACCAGCAGCGAAGCAAGCACAACTGCTGAATTAGCAGCAATACCAACACTTTCGGTTCCCCGGCCGGCATTGTAGCCTTTAAAACATCCTACTAACCCAATTACTGCCCCGAAAAAGAACGACTTTATAACAGCTGGTAAAAAGTCCATAAAATTAACGGAGGCGAAAGCCTGGTGGAAAAACAACGAAAATGAAACCTCGCCTTTAATATTAGCACCTATCCAGCTTCCTATAATTCCCAATGCATCAGCATAAAGAATCAGAAGTGGAATCATTAAAGTAGCTGCCAGTACCCGCGTAACAACCAGAAACCGCATCGGATTTGTAGAGGATACTTCCATTGCATCAATTTGTTCGGTTACCTTCATTGAACCTAATTCGGCTCCCATTCCTGAACCAATCTTTCCTGCACAAATCAGTGCGGTTATAACCGGGCCCATTTCCCTTATCATAGATACAGCTACCATGCCGGGAAGCATGCTCACCGCACCAAAATTTACCAGAGCCGGCCGCGACTGTATTGTAAGAACAAGGCCCATTATAGCCCCGGTGACTGAAACAAGCGGTAACGACTTATACCCTATCTGGAAACACTGGCGAAAAAATTCCTTGAATTCAAATTCGCGTGAAAAGGATTCTTTTACGATACGTGTAAGGAACAGGATCACATCTGCAAAATCGGTTAAGAAGTTGCTGGCTAACTCGGTTTTTTCAAGTGTTTTATCACTGAGTTTACTCATGGAATTCACCGTAGCAACCCGAATTTTTGGAATTACCTTTTTAATAGGATGTATCTTTTTTATTTTATCCATGTAGTAATATATGATGGCAAAAGCCATTTATTCTTATCCATTTTTTTAATTCTTTTGCCGGGGAAATGCAGGAAGCAATGTTCCTTAGTTATTGAATATCAACAAAATTACATATAAACCCCTGTGAAAGTGTTACATAACTATTTCAATAAGTTACATGATTCACACCTTGAATCAGAAGGATTCAAATGAGACTTTACAAATAAATTTTTAATTGGTTACTTTTCAGGAGTTTCGCTGGCTTCAGTTTTCGCCTTCTTCTTGAAATACCCTTTCAGTAAAAAACTACTCTGAGCAGCCTTTAGATCTTCATCCAGTTGTTGGGAGCTGGTTTCCAGGTTTTTAATCGTTTCTTTTAAGCGAGCACCCGAAACTTCATCACGGAGTAATACACCAATTGGAGAATTTGGATTAGTGCCGGCCTGTTTCAGATTGGCGATAAATGCGGATGCCGTATCTGCCATTTGCTGCAACTGCCTTACAGAAACTTTAACCGACTTAAATACAATTGTGTCCGTAGTTAATTCGTTTGCCAGTGATCCTTTTTTATTCAAACCTGAACTGAACGTGTTAAGCGAACCGACTAATTGATCAGCCTTCACAGAAGCAAGCTTAAGGGATGCAGTGGCAGCATTGATGTTTGCATATACATCGTCTTCTTTCAGCAATTTCCCGATGGTGCCTTCGCCGGCAGCCAGGCTCTTGCTGATCACTTTAAAATCGTTGGTGATTGCCAGGACGTTTTTATTGTTTTCCTGAAGCGTATTGATCATATCTTCCGTCGAAAATGTTTTTTCTACACCTAAAGTGTCGCCTTCCTGAATTTGACCTGCGGTGGAACTACCTCCGTAAATAATCAGTATTTTATTGCCGATAATTCCGTCGCTGCTTATTTTAACCATGGCATCCCTGCGAATGTATTGCTGTGTTTTGGTGTCGATCTTAATAAGCACCTCAACCTGTGATTTTCCATAAAAATGCAGGCTGCTTACGGTGCCTATTTTTACGCGTGTTATAATCGGGAATTATATTTGCGGCAGGTGGATTACAAATAAGGATTTTAAAGCCACTTTTTTCAGCGACAGCCTGTAATGTAAAGGTCACATCATCAGCAGAAATGGGCTGAACTGTTTTATCATTATTCCAACCCATTTCATTAAAGAGCTCCCGGAAATTAAATTGCCTTATGAAACCTGAAAATACTTGTTTAGTAATAGCCATACTATAAAACCTTATTTATTAAACCTAAAGAACATACAATCTGTGGTTCTTTATTAGGCATTTCATCCTGATCAACGATGCAGAGCTTATCTTCTTCGCGTAAAGAAACGACTAAATTGACCAGCTCTTCGTCGGAAATTCCGGATTTCAGCTGACGATTAAGTGTTTCCCTGGCAAATTCTTTTAATGGATATTTGTAAATATCATCAACCGCTTTTTTTAAACCATCATTCACAAATAATGTGTTCTCAAATTCTTTGCAATACCTGTCGAGGCGCATATAGACACGATATTTTGCGCCTGTCTTCTTTCCTAGAGAGCCACCTGTATTTTTTTCATCGTCACGGATGTACTCAATACCTTTCTTAACAAGTTCGTGATGTTCAGGAATTTTGTACTTGGGTTGTTCATCGGCATTACAGGCTGCAGCTTTCAAAATAGTTAGCTGTGATTGTGTAATTATGCTGCCTTTCGTATCAATCCATGCCAAAACATCATTTTCTTCGTAAGTACGGGTATAGACAATCACACCTTCTTTTTCAGGAGACAGATTGTTTTGTTTTGTTGCATAAATGACATTAGGAAGATTAGGTAT
>CAIWMA010000573.1 GCA_903913645.1 uncultured Bacteroidales bacterium
GATTGTTTCTTCTCTGCCAAATAAATTTGAACAGGGGATATTCGCTGCTTTATGTTTTGACTTCAGTCTTTCAAAGAACTTGGTATGCTATTCGTAGCTTTTTATAGCTGATTATTTCAATTTGTGTTTCCCGCTTCGACTTTCAGTTTCTGTATGAGAATTGGTTGTCGTTGTTGGGAGTGCAAAGGTAAATACATTTTTTACACCTGCAACTATTTCTTAATTTATTTTTAACAATTTTATGATGATAATTTATTGTTAAAATATTAAGGTAACAAAGAGAGAAAAAACTAGAATTTTACAGATTATTTAAATAATCAAAAATTTACTTTATCAATTTTTTCAACACGCTATTCAACAATTTTGCTTGTTTTGTGTTTCTTTGCTTTCTGTTTTTCAATGAACTTTCTCTGTTAGGAGGGTGCAAAAGTATATAATTATTTAACTTATGCAACACTGTCTTGAAAATATATTTAATATATTTTATAACATGCATGTAAACAGGCAGATAATATTTTTTAACAAAAAAAATAAATGTTCAAAGAAAGAAAATTACGTACTTTACATAACATTTGTAGCTTATTTCAATATGGGAAATCGATCAAAAGCGTATTTAATTGTAATGGTAGGAGTGTTAAGTGCTCTGTTTTTCACTCTAACGGATGCTATTCAGGCGCAGGAACTGAATAATAACCCCGAGCCAAAATATAATCTTAAGTCACATTTGTATTTCGGTGGCGGATTTGGTTTGCAGTTTGGATCAGTAACATTAATCGAACTTTCGCCGCTTGTAGGCTATAAAGTGACTTCTAAATTTAGTGTAGGACTTAGTCCTACCTATAAATATTACCGTTATAAGTATAGCTCAACACAAAGTATAGAGAATAATGTTTTCGGAGGAAGCATTTTTGCAAGATATTCCATCTATCAGGGCCTTTTTGCGCATGTTGAATATGAATCATTGTTTTATAATACTAAAGAGCCTGCTCAACCTACATATATGCAACAATTTAATAGCTTTTTTGTAGGTGGTGGCTACAGCCAGCCAATAGGACAAAATTCCGGAATGTATATAATGCTATTATGGAACTTGAATGATACTCCAAATTCGCCTTATGTTAACCCTGTTATTCGAGTTGGATTTAATGTAGGATTGTAATATAGGAAAAGTAATTTTTTTTCACTAAATGGCACTAGATTCTGATATAGGCTAAATGTGCTTTAATTAAAATAAAAAAGAATGGCTGCCTTATCAGAGCAGCCATTTTGATTTTATCAGGAACCATACTTTATGCAACAATATTCTTAAGCACCTCAAGTGTAAGATCCCAGAATTTTTGTACTGTTATAATTTCAAGTCTTTCATCAGGTGAATGAGCTCCTTTAATTGTCGGACCAAAGGAAATCATATCAATACCTGGATATTGCTCGCCAATGAGGCCGCATTCCAAACCGGCATGTATGGCAAGCACTTTAGGGTCCTGGTTGAAGAGTTTTATGTATGCATTACGGGTAACATCGAGAATTGGCGATTTTGGATTTGGCGTCCATCCAGGATAACCATCGTTATGAGTAATTTTCCCTCCGGCTAACCTGAATACACTTTCCACCATATTCAAAACATCCTCTTTCCCATGTTCAGAGGAACTTCGCTGGCTTGTACCTATCTCGATAATTTTTTCTGTCATTTTCACAGAAGCCAGGTTGGTAGATGTTTCAACAAAATTCGGAACATCAGCAGACATAGCTATTACTCCATGAGGACAGGCATAAAGTGCGTTGAGCAGGCGATCTTGCGTAGACAAATCTATTAGGAAAGAAGGTAATTCGGTGGAATGATGACTTATCAGAAGGTTTGGTTCTGTGATCCGGAATTCATCTTTAAGAATTGAATTAAATTTCTTAACAAAAGGAATAAAGTCACTACTGAACCGGTTTGGAACAATTATATTAGCAAATGCTTCACGGGCAATAGCATTGCGAAGGTTACCACCATCGATTTCTGAAATACGGATTTCAAAAAGATGGCTTGCACTCCAAAGAAGCCGGTTCAGGATTTTCACGGCATTTCCCCGTCCTTTATTAATATCATCACCAGAATGACCTCCCTGCAGGCCTGAGACTTTAATCTGAAAACCGGTAAAATCATAATTTACTGCAACTCTTGAGTAATTCATTAAGATTTTAGTATCCTGCCCTCCGGCACAACCAATGAAAAGCTCACCTTCATCCTCTGAATCGAGATTCAATAAAATATTGCCTTTTAGAAACCCTGGCTTGAGTCCTTTCGCCCCGGTTAGTCCAGTTTCTTCGTCAATTGTAAAAAGCATCTCAAGCGGACCATGTTCAATATCTGTTGCTTCCAATATGGCCAATTGTGTCGCAACTCCTATACCGTCGTCAGCACCCAATGTTGTATCTGTTGCCTTAACCCATTCCCCATCAATTCGTGGAACGATTGGATCGGTATCAAAATCATGATCGGTATCACTGTTTTTTTCGCAAACCATATCAATATGACTTTGCAAAATCACGACAGGGAAATGAGAATAGCCGTCAGAGGCTTGCTTCCGGATAAGGATATTCCCGGTATCGTCGATCTCATTTTCGAGATTCAGACGACGGGCTACACTAACGATGTATTCGGAAATGAGTTTTTCTTTTTTTGACGGACGAGGAATCTTGCAAATTTCGCCGAAATAATACCATACTTTTTCAGGACTTAATCCTGGGAATGCTGTGTTCATAATGATCAGGTCAATTTTATTATATGCAAATATATACCATAAATATAGAAATCAATCTTATGCACAAAAAAAATTAAATCAGCAAGTTTACAATACTAAAATTGTGCTTTTTCTATTGTTTAATCTGACAAAATCGGATCTGAAAATGATTGAAACAAAGCTGAAATAGTATTATTGGCTAGTCAGTAATTTTGAAATAGTTATTTTGGGATCAATGGAAGAAAAAACAGTATTTCCGGCAACAAGAATATCGACGCCTGCCTGCAGCAATTTTCCCGCATTTGAAAGATCTACGCCGCCATCCACTTCAATCTGAATGTTTTTCCCTGTTAACAAAATCATTTTCTTTAAGGCAATTACTTTCTGATATGTATTTTCAATGAATTTCTGGCCGCCATACCCTGGATTTACCGACATGATTAACACAAGATCAAGTTCTGGCAGAATTTCCGAGAGTACATTGACCGGCGTATGCGGATTCAGTACTACGCCCGACTTCATTCCCAGTTCGTGAACAAGGGCAACCGACCGGTGAAGATGAACTGATGCTTCATAATGAAAGGTGATAATGTCTGCACCGGCATCGTGAAAAGCTTCGAAATAACGTTCAGGCTGAACAATCATTAAATGTACATCAAGAATCTTGCTGGTTGCTTTTCTTACAGCTTTAACTATAGGAATTCCGTATGAAATATTAGGAACAAAAACTCCATCCATCACATCAATATGAATCCATTCGGCCTTGCTGTTGTTAAGCATTTCAATTTCTTTACCAAGATTCAGGAAATCGGCTGATAAAATGGAAGGTGCGATGATTGGCATGATTTGAGATATGAGTTATAAACTATAAGTGATGAGTTTCGGATGGGAGTGATTTTTAAGTTGTGAGATAGTACTTTTTTAAAGACAAAGTGTTTTAAGTAAACAATCATAAGAGGAGATAAAATTAGCTAAAAATCGGATAAAAAAAAGAGCGGACTCAAATCCGCTCCATTTTATGTTATATCTCTTAACCAAGATAGGTTTTCAGTATTTTGCTACGGGCAGTATGTTTGAGTCTGCGAATGGCTTTTTCCTTAATCTGGCGAACACGTTCACGGGTAAGGTCAAATTTTTCGCCGATTTCTTCCAGTGTATAAGGATGACTTCCGTTAAGACCGAAATAGAGTTTAATTACATCGGCTTCACGTGGTGTAAGCGTTGAGATAGCACGATCGATTTCTTTGCGAAGAGATTCGTAAAGAAGGCCGGTTTCAGGAGTTGGGCCGTCGTCGCTGCGAAGTACATCGTACATCGTATTGTCTTCGTCCTGGATGAGCGGAGCATCCATCGATACATGACGGCCGCTGTTACGCATCGATTCTTTTACTTCATTCTCGCTGATTTCAAGTAATGTTGCAATTTCATCGCTGTTAGGCTCGCGTTCGTACTGTTGCTCAAGTTTGGCGTAAGCTTTATTGATTTTGTTGATGGCACCGATTTTATTCAGCGGCAACCTTACAATACGTGATTGTTCAGCTAAAGCCTGGAGAATAGACTGGCGAATCCACCATACAGCATATGAGATAAACTTAAATCCGCGGGTTTCGTCGAAGCGCTGAGCTGCTTTAATAAGTCCAAGATTTCCTTCGTTGATTAAGTCAGGAAGACTGAGTCCTTGATTCTGATACTGTTTTGAAACGGATACGACGAAACGGAGATTGGCTTTTGTGAGTTTCTCGAGTGCTGCGCGATCTCCTTGTTTTATACGTTGAGCAAGCTGGACTTCTTCTTCGGCTGTAATCAGCTCTACTTTTCCAATCTCTTGCAGGTATTTATCCAGCGAAGCGGTTTCGCGGTTGGTAACTTGTTTTGTTATTTTGAGTTGCCTCATAGTATAAATTTGTGTTGGCGTTCTATGATACGAGATTAATTGAAAGAAGGTTTCACATTTGTGAAAAAAAACACCTTCCCGTTAAAAATAATGGGAAGGTGCTGGATTTCTGAAACTTACTTTGCTCCTGATTCGTTCTGATCCGGTTTAGGAAGCAACACTTTGCGCGAAAGTTTAAGTTTGCCTGTTTTAGGATCAACTTCAATCAGTTTAACATCAATTTTATCTCCTACTTTCAATACGCTTTCCACATCTTTCAGGCGGCTCCATTCAATTTCTGAAATGTGAAGCAATCCATCTTTACCTGGAAGTATTTCAACGAAAGCCCCGAAAGCTGTAATTGTTTTTACAGTTCCATGGTAAACATCACCAACTTCAGGAACAGAAACAATACGTTTGATTTTCTCTTTTACTGCATCAATCGAAGCTTTGTTGTTCGAAACGATATCAATAACTCCGAATTCGCCAACTTCTTCGATAACGATGGTTGCACCGGTTTCGCGCTGCATTTCCTGTATGATTTTACCACCTGGTCCGATAACGGCTCCGATAAATTCACGTGGGATAGTCAGTTTTACGATCCGTGGTACATGTGGCTTGTAGTCTTCGCGTGGTTCGGTAATGGTTTTAGCCATTTCGCCAAGTATATGCATACGGCCTTGACGGGCTTGCTCCATTGCTGCAGCCATAATTTCCATTGAAAGTCCGTCAACTTTAATATCCATCTGGCAAGCGGTGATTCCATCGCGTGTTCCGCAAACTTTAAAGTCCATATCGCCAAGGTGATCTTCATCGCCCAGGATATCACTAAGAATAGCGAAATTTGAACCATCGGTAATCAAACCCATTGCAATTCCGGAAACCGGTTTTATAAGTTTAACTCCTGCATCAAGCAATGCGAGAGTTCCTGCACAAACTGTAGCCATAGATGACGAACCGTTTGATTCGAGGATATCACTTACTACGCGAACGGTATAAGGATTTACAGTATTGTCAGGCATCATGGCTTTTAAAGCACGCAATGCCAGGTTGCCGTGGCCGATTTCGCGACGTCCGACACCCATTATACGTTTTACTTCTCCGGTTGAAAAAGGAGGGAAGTTGTAGTGTAAAAGGAAGTTTTGTTTTTCCTGGATTACAACCCCATCAATATCCTGCTCGTTAAGTTTTGTTCCTAAAGTAACAGTGGTAAGTGATTGTGTTTCACCACGGGTAAAAATAGCTGATCCGTGAGCCGTAGGCAAATAATCGATTTCACTCCAGATTGGCCTGATTTCATCTAGTTTACGGCCATCGAGTCTTTGCTTGTCATTCAGGATCATATTACGCATAGCCTTTTTCTCCACTTCGTGGTAGTAACGGCCGATGAGAGGTGAATTTTCAGAAGCAAAGTCTGCATCAAGAGTATCTTTAAATTCCTGTTTGATAGCTGCAAAAGCTTCAGTACGGTCTTTTTTTGAAGAAGCCGACATGGCAACAGCATAAATTTTATCATAACAAAATTCAGCGATAGAAGCTCTTAGTTCTTCATCATTTTTTTCGTGACAATATTCGCGTTTTGGGCTTGATTTAGCAATCATAGCAGCTAGTTCGAGCTGAGCCTGGCAAGCCAGTTTAAGATGTTTGTGAGCTACAGTGATAGCTTCAACCATCGAAGCTTCCGAAACTTCTTTCATTTCGCCTTCAACCATCATGATGTTTTCGGTTGTAGCGGCAACAATAATATCTATATCAGCTGTTCCCATCAGGCTACGGTCGGGATTAACAACCATTTTGCCATCAATGCGGGCTACGCGGATTTCGCTAACCGGACCGTTAAAAGGAATATCAGATACTGTAAGTGCGGTTGAAGCTGCAAGACATGCAAGTGCATCTGGCAGGATTTCATCATCAGAAGAGATAAGTGTAACAATCACCTGAACTTCAGCATGATAATTGTCTGGGAATAGAGGGCGCAGAGCGCGGTCAATCAAACGTGATGTGAGTATTTCGCTGTCAGTAGGGCGGGCTTCTCTTTTAAAGAAACCACCTGGGAATCTTCCCGAAGCAGCATATTTTTCACGATACTCAACCGAAAGTGGCATGAAATCCACATTTTCTTTGGCTTCCTTTGCTGCAACTACAGTAGCCAGCAGCATAGTATTTCCCATTTTAACAACACAAGCGCCGTCGGCTTGTTTGGCTAGTTTGCCTGTTTCTAACGAAATCATGCGTCCGTCGCCGATGTCGAAGGTTTTAACAATTCCTTCCATAATTACCTCTTTTTTTTTTCTTTTTGTGTAACAAAAGTGCTTTCGTTTTTCTTTTTGCTACAGGCTGAATTGAGCACCACGGATCAGCCTGCTTTTAATTTTGTCTATTTCTGAATAATTTATTCAGTATTCGTTTTAAGAAATTCCAAGATTCAAATTCCAATGATTCTAAGAACTTTTAAGATGCATTTCCACATTCCCTTTGGGATTTGGGACTTGGGTTTAGAAACTTGGGATTTAAATTGTAGTTCGTATCAATACAAAAAAAGGCAACTTTACAATTGCCTTTAATTATATGAATAGTAAATCCGATTATTTGCGGAGACCCAACTTGGCAATAATCGCGCGATAACGATCAATCTGTTTTTTCTTGAGATAATCAAGCATTTTACGGCGTTTACCAACTAACCGAACCAGTGACCTCATGGTTGCAAGGTCTTTTTTGTTTTCTTTCAGATGTTCGGTAAGATGTTTGATACGGAATGTGAAGAGGGCGATTTGGCCTTCAGCTGATCCTGTATCGGCATCAGATTGTCCGTTTTCTTTGAATAAATCCTTTTTAATCTCAGGCGTTAAATACATATCTCTGTAACGTTTAATTGCTTATCTTTCCATTTTTCGGGCTGCAAAAGTACTACATAAACTTCAAATAAAAAACTTTTACCATAATTTTTTATCTGATTTTTGAAGACTGCTCAAACAACCTTTCTATTCATTGAATAGGAACTGCAAAGATAGGTATTATAATTGTAGAAATGTAAACTAAAAATTAGTTGTATTTACTATTGTTTAATAAATTGTTGAATTGTTTAAACAATAGTTCCTGGAATCTGTTTAATATGGTAATTGAATGATTAAATATGAAAAGCAAGAAGGTAATTGTAATTGGAGCTGGTTTTTCAGGTCTTGCAGCTTCATCAGTACTTGCACAGGCTGGTTTTGATGTTACCGTTCTGGAAAAGAACAATACACCAGGAGGGCGTGCCCGCAAGTTTTCCGAAAGTGGATTTACTTTCGATATGGGCCCCAGCTGGTACTGGATGCCTGATGTATTTGAAAAATTCTTTGCACTTTTCAATAAATCTACAAAGGATTACTATCAATTGCAACGTTTGGATCCTTCGTACAGGTTTTATTTCGGAAAGGATGAAATTGTTGATGTGCCGGCGACATTTGCTGAAATTGTGGATATATTTGAAAAGGAAGAAGCCGGAGCTGGAAATGCACTAATTAAATTCCTGAAAGAAGCTGAGTATAAATATAATGTTTCGATGAGCAAATTTGTTTACAAACCTGGAATTTCGGTTCTTGAATTTGCACATCCGGAAATGCTTGCCTCAGTCTTTAAACTTCATATGTTTCGCTCATTCGACTCACATCTGAAACATTATTTCAAAAGTCCCCGGCTCAGGCAAATGCTTGAATTCCCGATTTTGTTCCTTGGAGGAACAGCAAAAACCACACCTGCGCTTTATAGCCTGATGAATTATGGTGATATCAAGCTCGGAACCTGGTATCCCGTTGGCGGAATGTATAATGTTGTGGAAGGAATGGTTGAACTTGCCACTTCGCTGGGCGTGAAGTTTATTTACAATAGCCCGGTTGAAGAACTCGGAGTTGAAATCGGTAAAATCACTTCAGTGCTTGCTGCAGGCCAGCGTTACGAAGCGCCATATATTCTTGCATCTGCAGATTATCAACATGTTGAGCAGCAATTGCTCCCGGCAGAATACAGGACATATTCTGAAAACTACTGGAACTCCAGGGTTTTGTCTCCTTCCTCACTTATATATTACCTTGGGATTGATAAAAAACTTGAAGGAATTGAACATCATACCTTGTTTTTCGACCAGGATTTTTCGAAGCATGCAGATGCCATTTATGCAAAACCTGGCTGGCCCGAAAATCCTTCGTTGTATTTCAGTTGTACTTCAAAAACCGATAGTACAGTCGCTCCCGAGGGAATGGAAAATTTGTTTGTTCTGATTCCTGTTGCGCC
>CAIWMA010000574.1 GCA_903913645.1 uncultured Bacteroidales bacterium
TACAACGACTACATGTTCCTGCGAAGGCGAAAGTCGCCAAAATCAAAACCCGGTACTTCGACTGAGGTCCCGGCCGAAATCTCAGGTACCGTTACCGATAGCGTCACAGGCTTCCCTATTGCCAATGCCACAATTAACATAGTTGATTATGGTCTGATAGCAACTACTGATGCAGATGGCACATATGTGCTCGATGAACTTGAAGCCGGCACTTATCTTGTACACTGCTATGCTAATAATTACCAGGTTCCCGAAGCTGTATCATTAACAGCAGAATCAGGCGAAAGCCTTGTTGTTGACTTTTCGTTATCTCTTGCCAGTATAATGGAAGAGCCTCCTAAATAAAACCTTTTATTTTATTCTATTTTACTGACAAACGTACCACCCCCTGCAATAAAAATGCCGGGGGTTCCTATTTGTAATGTAACATATTTTGAATTTACAGTAACACACGGTACCTGTTTTTATGCCACGATATTGCAATAACACCAATTTATCGACACTTAATTATCTGTTAAGTAAATAGCACTATTTTCTGAATTATCTTTATATCTTTGGTTCTCTGTCTCCTAAATATCCAGGCTTATGAAAATAAAGCTACCCGGTAAAGTAAATTCAAATCCTTTCACATCTGCTATCAACATTTTCATTGCCTGGGCAATCCTATTAATTACATTAACTCTAACAGCATTATACACATACAAAACCAAACAAGTTGTTGAGGAAGATGCCAGGAAAGATTTTTCATTCGAATGCACCGAAGTGATGGCAAGTGTCCAAACCAGGCTTCATGCACAAGCCCAGATGCTGCGGACCGCAGCTGCTTTTTTCGAAGAAAGTGATTCTGTGTATCGCAATGAGTGGGAATCATTTATCAAATATCAGAAAATAGAAAAAAACTTACCCGAAGTTCAAGGAGTTGGATTCGTTTCTATTGTCCATGCAAGCAACCTGAGAGAACATGAAATGCAGATCAGAAAAGCAGGTTTCAGTTATTATAGAGTCAGACCGGCAGGTAAACGCGAAATATATACGCCTATAATTTACCTTGAGCCTTTTAACGACAAATACCTGCGATCGCCCGGTTACGATATGTTCTCGGAACCCATTCTCCGCGACGCTATGGAAAAGTCACGTGACTCAAATATAGAAGCTCTGTCGGATAAAGTACAATTGGAGGATGAGAACTATACAAATAGTAAACCAGGCTTGCTGATTTTTGTTCCTGTTTATACCCCAGGTAAGCCACTTAATACAATGGAGGAGCGATGTAATGCTATAAAAGGATGGGTTTACAGCCCATTCAATATGGACGACTTTATGCTTGGAATAGAGATTTATCATCAGAAAGCTCTAAATGCGAAAATTGGTATTCAAATTTATGACGACGACAACTTAGTACCAGAAAAATTATTATTTGATAACAAGGCAATTTCAAAATCTCAATACACAGCTTTTCAAATCCTGTCTATAAATTCAACCATTGATTTTAACAGGAAACATCTGTCCTTGCATTTTTCGAAAGTAATGGAACTTTCGTCATTCTACATGCATAAAAATGTGCTTCTGGTTATGGCCGGAGGAACTATGATCAGCCTGCTTATTTTCCTGCTTACATTATCCTTGCTAAAGAATCGCAGTCGGTTAAAGCAATCTACCCTGCTGGCGGACGATCTGAAGAAAAGCAAGGAACGCTACCAGACTTTAGTTGAAAATGTAAACGATGCTATAATTGTATCGCTAAGCAATTCGGTAGCTTACGCCAACCAAAAATTTCTTGAGGTTTTCGGATATGCCGAGGAGGATGTACTTTCGGGTGACTATTTAAGATTTATTCACCATGATGACCGGGATGAACTCTTGAAGCGTTACCTGAAATTGTTTGAAGGTATACCTTTGAGAAAATATCAGGCAAGAGTTATTACACGCGAAGGCAGCATTAAATGGGCTGAATTCAGCGGAATAGCTATCGAATGGGACGAGAAAGCAGCCGTACTGAGCTTTATAACCGATATTACCGAGAGTAAAAAAACCGAAGATGCGCTACGTATAAGCGAAGAACTTTACAAATCGACAATTAAAGCATCGCCGGATGTTATTATCGATACGGATCTTAACGGCAATATTTTGATGGTTTCGCCGGCTGCATTACCATTTATAGGCCTCGACAGCGCAGATGAAGCTATTGGTCACCATATACTTGAATTTATTGTTCCTGCCGACAGGGAAAAAGCAATTTCAAACATTGATTTATTAAATCGGGGAAAGGGCCTGGGTCCTGAGGCATACCGGTGTCAGCGCAAGGACGGAAGTATTGTCGACGGTGAGATCAACGGTGAAATTATTCACGATGCCAGCGGTGAACCCAAAGGCTTTGTATTTATTCTGCGTGATATTACAGAGCGAAAACGAGCCGAAAAAACACTTCGTGAAAGCGAAGAGAAATGGCGCTCGCTGGTTAACAGCTCTCCCGACTCCATAGCTCTCCACGATAAGGCAGGAATGTACCTTTTTTTAAATCATTATGCTGAAGGATATTCTGAAAAAGATATACTGGGTCACAGTATTTATGAGTTTCTTGCTCCTGAGACCAAGGAACTCTTTAAATCAAAATATGAAGAATGTATCAGCATATGGAAACCTGTTAAATTTGAACATATTGCATTAGGCAACCTAGGTGAGATGAGGATTTATGAAGAATCCTTTGTTCCAATTCTCACTAAAAATGAAGAAGTAAATATACTGGCGGTAGCTAAAGATATTACTGAACAGAAAGTAGCAGAGCATAAAATCAGGGAAAGAGAAGAACATTTCAGGCTTATTTTTGAGGACGGATCAATAGCCATGGCACTCATGGATGACGATCTCAGGTTTACACAGGTAAATAAAGCTTTTGTAACACTCCTTGGATACTCCGAAGCGGAACTGGTAGACATGGCCTATACGAAAATAACAGACCCTGAGTTCGTGATGCAGGACATTCAGCAGATCCGACTCCTGCTTAATCGCAAAATTGCACTGTACCGAACCGAAAGAAAATATGTGACCCGCTTTAAAAAGGCAGTTTGGGGATTGGTACAGGTGAATGTTATGCACAACAATGCAGGTGAATTTTCAACACTCCTGATAACAATTAACAACATAACCGAGCGCAAAAGAGCAGAGGAATCCCTGTTGGAAAGCCAGGAGATTTTCAACCAGTTCATGCTTAACAGTCCCATCTATGTATTTTTCAAAGATAAGCAGATCCGGTCGCTGAGGTTAAGCCGGAATTTCGAGCAAATGCTAGGCAGACCACTGAACGAATTACTGGGTAAATCCATGGACGAGATTTTCCCTTCCGAATTCGCAAAGAAGATGGTTGCTGACGACCTACGGATTTTAAAGGAAGGGAAACTGATTGAAATTGAGGAAGAATTGAATGGACGGATTTATTCAACAACGAAATTCCCGATCTATATTGACAGAAAACCCACGTACCTGGCAGGGTATACCATGGATATCACAAGCCGTAAACTTGCCGACGACACCATTAAAGCGGCTTTAAAGGAAAAGGAAATCCTGCTCAGGGAAGTTCACCACAGGGTTAAAAACAACCTGCAGGTTGTTTCGAGCCTGCTCAACCTGCAGGCAGGCAAAATTTCTGATAAAGGGTTCAGGGAAACACTGGAACAATCGCGTAACCGAATCAGGTCCATTGCTTTGGTACACGAAAAGCTATACCAGACTGGCAACTTTGCCGAGATAAATCTGAAAGAATACAGCCGTTCCCTGGTAACTGAGTTATTCAGAGTGTACCTTGCCGATCCTCAAAAGATACAAATACGCGCCGAAATAGAGGACGTTAACATTCCGCTTATGTATGCCATACCCTGCGGATTAATTTTAAATGAAATTATTTCCAACAGCCTCAAATATGCTTTTCCGAAAGACCGGGTATCCAAAGTAAAACCAGAAATATTTATACAACTCAAAACCCTGCCTGACAATAATTTGCAATTAAGTGCAGGCGATAACGGCATTGGGCTGCCGGCAGATTACCAGCTCACAGGCTCATCCTCGCTGGGGCTTTATCTCATACACATACTTTCGACAGAACAATTAGACGGGAAAATTGAAATTGATAATAAAAAAGGAACTATTTTTACGATTACTTTTAATCCATATACCCGATGAGTAAGACTAAAATCCTGATTGTTGAAGACGAAAGAATAACTGCCGAGGATTTGAAAAATACCCTGGAGTTCATGGGATATGAAGTTACCGGTCTTGCCTCATCGGCTGATACATTTTATAAGTGCTTAAGTGCAGCTATGCCCGACCTGGTACTTATGGACATTTACATTAAAGGCAACAAAGACGGAATTGAACTGGCTACCGAAATAAAGGAAAAGTACCATTTGCCTGTAATATATCTAACTGCCTATTCCGATTCGAATATCCTGGAGCGCGCTAAAATAACCGAGCCTTTCGGGTTTATCATGAAACCGTTTCACGATCGCGAGCTGCATTCGAATATCGAAATGGCCCTGCATAAAAACAGGATGGAACTCCGCATAAACCACCTTAACGCTATACTGAAAGCCATACGTGATGTAAACCAACTGATTGTCAGGGTTAGCAGCGTGAAGGATTTGCTTGAAAAAACATGCTTTACACTCGTTTCCACAAGGGCTTATTCTAACGCATGGTTTGTCACACTTGATCCTGATGGGAAATTACTTGACTCATCTTCCTCGGGAATGGAAGAAAACTTCGGGGATAGAATCCGGGGATTCATTGAGAAAAACAAACTAAAGTGCATTAACCTGCTGAAAGAATCGAGTCAGAAATTGTGCTCGATGAATAATGCCATCGATTGTAGTGATTGCTTGGTTAACGAACTATATCCAGGTAAGGGCACCATTATCTCCAAAGTGCAATACAAGGATCGTTTACATGGGTTTATTGCAGTATCCATGCCTGTTGAGCTGATCGATGACAAAGAAGAAACAGATCTCTTTTGTGAAATAGCTGATGACCTTGGACTTGCGCTGAACAACCTTGAGCAGCAGAAAAAGAAATATGAAGCAGAAGAAAACCTGAAAAACAGCGAAGAAAAGCTCAGGATGCTGATCAATGCCATGCCTGATCTGGTTTGTTTTAAGGACGGCAACGGCCGCTGGCTCGTTGCTAACGATTATGCAATCAACCTGTTCGGTCTTCAGGGTGTTGATTATGTTGGGAAAACCGATTCGGAACTTGCTGAATACAACAAATTCTATAAAAAAGCTTTTGCCGAGTGCGAAGATACGGATGCCGTTGCGTGGAGAAACCATTCGCAGATCCGTACAGATAAAACTATTCAGCGGCCCGATGGCACTTTTATGACCTTCGACAGTATTAAAATCCCGGATTTTGATGCACAAGGCAAACCTAAGGGCCTGGTTGTTGTTGAACGCGATATTACCGACCGGAAAATGGCCGAACAGGAACTACAGAAACTCTCGCAGGTAGTTCAGCAAAGCCCTGTATCGATTGTTGTTACTGATACAAATGGTGTAATTGAATATGCAAATCCGGCATCATGCAGCATCTCGGGTTATACAAGCGAAGAAATTGTCGGGAAAAATCCGAGAATACTTAAATCAGGTGAAACCACAACCGAAGAATACAAAATAATGTGGGACACTATTTCAGCTGGTAACGAGTGGAAAGGTGATTTTCATAACCGAAAAAAAAACGGGGAACTTTATTGGGAACGTGCATCCATTTCTCCTATAAAGAATCCCGATGGCGTGATAACACATTATCTTGGAGTAAAAGAAGATATAACCGACCAAAAGCACACGGATGGCATACAGAAAGTGTTGTATAATATTTCGCGACAGGCTTTCGAAACTTCCGACCTGCAGCAACTGCTTGAAATAGTTAAAAATGAGCTGAGTTCACTCATGAATACCAAGAATTTCTTTATTGCTTTTTTCAATGAAGAAACCGGCATGCTCAACTCCTCATATCGAATTGACGAACAAGACGCATTTACCGATTGGCCTGCCGAAAAATCATTGACGGGTTATGTAATCAGGCATAATAAGTCAGTTATGCTTAAAAGAAATGACTTTCAAAAGCTGGTCGAAAGCGGGGAAGTTGAACTTGTAGGTAACGATTCCGAAATCTGGCTCGGTGTACCTTTAACGGTCGGCAGTAAGCCGTTCGGAGCAATTGTTGTTCAGGATTATCATAATCAGAATGCCTACAGCGAGAATGATCTGAAAATGCTTGAATTTATTTCAAGCCAGGTAAGCCTGTCTATTCAACGCCAGAAATCGATCCTGGATATTCAGCAGACCCTGGTTAAAGCCGAAGCAAGCGACAAATTAAAAACAGCTTTCATTAACAATATTTCGCACGAAATACGAACCCCGCTTAATGGCATACTTGGATTCACCGAAATGAGCCTTAATCCGGATACGACTCCCGAAGATCATGAACTTTTCTTTTCGGTTATTAAAAGAAGCAGCAAAAGGCTGCTGAATACAATTACCAGTTATATGGATATTTCCATGCTCGTTTCGGGAACAATGGAAATAAGCAGGCGGCCTTCAAATTTTGATAAACTGGTTAAAGAAATAAATGCTGATTTTGCGGAAATGTCGGCCAGTAAAAGCCTTGAACTAAACGTGAGGATACCTGAAGTGGCGGATCCTATGATTGTAAATACAGATATCGAAAAACTACGCAAAATCATAAGCCATCTGCTCGATAACGCCTTCAAGTTCACTCAGAAAGGGTCAATAACGTTCGGATATGAAATTAAAGATAAAGATTTTGAGTTTTCGGTAAGCGATACCGGAACCGGAATCAAAACCGAAGCACTAAGTGTTATTTTCGATGCGTTTATGCAAGCCGATGTCTCATCCACACGCGGATACGAAGGAAGCGGCCTTGGCCTTACCATTGCAAATGGCCTTGTAAAATTGCTGGGTGGTAATTTACGTATTGATACCGAAAGAGGAAAAGGATCAACCTTCTACTTTACCCTTCCTTTTTCTGAAAACCCGATTCTTACACCACTTAAACCTGTTGATGCCACTAAGCCGCCGGAGACTTTAACCAAACCAATAATACTGGTTGCCGAAGACGACGATTCCAACTTCAAATACATCGAAATAGTATTGATATATGCAGGCTACAATGTAATACGAGCCGAAAACGGCATCGAAGCCGTTGATATTCTGCGGGAGCACCCTGAAATAAGTTTAGTGCTGATGGATATAAAAATGCCATTGATGGATGGTTTTGAAGCCACACGGCAAATCAGGACTTTCCTGCCCAAATTGCCTATTATAGCCCTTACTGCACATGTAACGGCCGAAGATGAAAACCTCGCCATTTCTTCGGGTTGCAACGAGTATGTAACAAAACCTGTAAGCAAAGCCAAATTACTCGAGATAATTGAAGAGTCAATGGCTTTGAACTAATCCGCATATACGCTTTGTATCCGGAATCTAGTGTCCTGAAAGGATTTGTTTCAAAGAAAATGAATAAAACTATTGGATATAAATAAATTAGTTTTCAGAAAGCAGATAAAATTTAACCGCTGACTTGCCTTGTAGAAGGAACTGTTTCACAAAGCGTCAGTACTATAAGATCAGCATTACTTTGCGTCTCCTTTAGGTACTTTGATTTAAAAGTTTTAGATTTACAGCCTTTAACTAAATGACGATCTGAATAGCAGAGATTTGGAAAATTATTTATACCTTTACTTAATAATCCTTTACATTTATTGAATCAGTGAATGCTTTCCCATTCATAATCTAAAACTCCAATATCTTTCTTTTTAATTTTTATGGAAGGCTTTGCTGAATGTTTATCTCACTCATTTAAACTTATATCGAATGAACAGGAATAAAGACCAGTTCAGACCATCTTTCATAGAAGCAGCAATCATCATTGTAATTCTTTGCTTTGGTCTTGTTTTCATATGGTTTATGTACAATAATCAAAAGGACCAAAACATCAGAAATGATCTGCAGCTTGGTCAATCAATATTGTCAACTTTACCGGCAGATAAAATCTCGCAACTTCGCGCTGATCCCAGCGACACTAGCAATCCAGCCTACATTCAGCTTAAAGCGGTATTTGAAAAAATAAGATCGGAAAACAAGAAACTACGGTTTGTTTACCTATATGCTGAACGTAACGGAAAATACTATTTCCTCCTTGATTCCGAGCCTTCTAATTCTCCCGATTATTCGCCACCCGGGCAGGAATTTACAGAAGTTGCTGATGACGACAAAAAGCCTTTCAAAGACGGTAAAATGATCGTTACACCACCTTTAACTGACCGTTGGGGCACATGGATAAGTGTCCTGGTACCGGTGAAAGACATGGTTACCGGCAAAACAATTGCGGTATTTGGTATGGATATAAATGCCCGTTCGTGGTATCGCAATATCATTATAGAAATAGCGGAAACATCTTTCCTGGTAATTTTATTGATTCTGCTTGGCATGTTAATTCTGAGGTTTTTCGCCAAAAACAGATATCTTAGTAAAGAAATTCAAGAACGTGTACATGCCGAAAAAGGACTTTTGGAAAGCGAAGCGCGCTACAGGTTACTTTACGAAAATGCAACTATAGGAATATACCAGACTACTCCGGAAGGCAGGGTGATCCTTTCGAATATGGCTTTGCTCAACATATTAGGCTACAAATCATTTGATGAGCTAAAAGAACGAGATATAGATAAAGGGGATTTTGATCCAACCTATTCGCGTGCAGAGTTTAAAATGCTCATGGAAACAGAAGGAGAAATTCGTGGACTCGAAAGCGTTTGGAAGCGGCAGGATGGGAAAAAGGTATATATACGGGAAAATGCAAAATCCGTTCGTGACAACCTGGGCAAAATTTTATACTACGATGGTACAATAGAGGATATTACCGAGCGTGTACTTGCCGAGAAAGCGCTTAAATACAGCGAAGAACGGTTCAGGCAAATAGCGGAACAAAGCCGGGAAGTAGTGTGGGAAGTTGACAGTAATGGATTGTTCACATATATCAGCCCTCTTTCGGTGAGCGTATTAGGCTATGACTCTGATGATCTGATTGGCAAAAAACACTTCTATGATCTTCATCCTGAAATTGGACGCGAAGAATTCAGAACAAATGCAATGTTGGCTTTTGAGCAGAAAGCTAGTTTTCATGAATATATAAACCAAATATGCAAAGGGAACGGTGAAAACATCTGGGTTACTACTAACGGTGTACCTGTATTGGACGAAAACGGAGTATTAACAGGATACAGGGGTTCTGACAATGATATTACTGAACGTATTCAGAGAGAAATCCAGCTAAAAAAGCTCACTCAGGCGGTAGAACAAAGCCCGGTATCGATTATTATTACAGATGTGAAAGGTGCTATAGAATATAGAAATCCAAAAGCAAGCGAAAATACGGGTTATTCATCCGAGGAGCTTTCAGGAGAAAATCCACGCCTTCTTAAATCTGGCTATCATCCTTCTTCACACTATAAAGAGTTATGGGAAACCATTATTTCGGGTAAAATATGGCAGGGTGAATTTCTGAATAAAAAGAAAAATGGTGAACTGTATTGGGAAGCTGCCTCCATATCTCCTATTTTCGATAGCGAAGGAAATATCATCAATTACCTTGAAATTAAAGAGGATATTACAAATACCAAAAAGCTTATTTCGGAATTGCAGAAAGCCAAGGAAAAGGCAGAATCAAGCGATGAGCTGAAATCGGCTTTTATTAAAAATATATCGCACGAAATACGGACACCACTGAACGGCATTGTGGGTATGAGTGAACAGTTCCTGAAAGACTCCATTTCTCATACCGACAAAGAACAACTGCTGAGCCTTATCAAAGAAAGCAGCAACCGGCTGATTGGCACCGTTAACAATTACCTCGACATTTCAATGATTGTTTCGGGTAACATGGCAGTCCGGATACAGCAGTTCGATCTGAACCAACTGTTTATTGGATTGAAAAATGAAATTCAGGCAGAATGCTTATCCAAAAACCTGAACTTAATTCTGCACTTGCCTAATGGCGTTGATAAATTATCTGTAAATACAGATAGTGAAATCCTCGCAAAAATACTCAGCCATTTGTTAAATAATGCCATTAAATTCACCGACTCAGGCAGTGTAACATTCGGATTTAAATTTACTGACAATGAATTAGTTCTGTTTGTAAAAGATACAGGTATAGGTATTGATACAAGTTTTCTTCCTCATATTTCTGAAACATTTGCCCAGGCTGACATTTCGGATACCCGCGCCTTTGAAGGAAGCGGACTTGGGCTGGCTATTGCTTACCGACTGGTTCATCTTCTTAAAGGCGAAATCAGGGTTGAATCAGAAAAAGATCGTGGATCAGAATTTTTCATAACATTTTCATTACCGATTTGAGCCTTATAGATTAGCTTGTAACAAAGGATTCCGGCGTTGTCGTTTTTACACTCTTAAAACCTTACTCTGCTCTTACTTACCGGTGAAAACCGGTTCTCCATTCCTAAA
>CAIWMA010000575.1 GCA_903913645.1 uncultured Bacteroidales bacterium
AGATGAGTCAAGACCTCCCGAAAGCAGCACGCCGTATGGAACGTCCGACATCAGCTGGCGGTGAACGGCTTCTTCGAGCGCGATGCGCAATTCGTTGATATTGCTTTTATTATCTTTAACGGCAGAATAATCTTCCCAGTCGCGTTTGTACCATTGGTGCATTTCGCCGTCCTTGCTGTAAAGGTAATGGCCTGGCAGAAACTCTTCGATGCGGTTGCAGGTGCCTTCGAGGGCTTTGAGTTCCGAAGCCACGTAAAAATTACCGAATTTGTCCCAGCCCTTATAAAGCGGGATAACGCCGATAGAATCACGAGCAATGAGGTAGCAATCGTTTTCGACATCATACAAGGCAAAAGCGAAAATTCCGCTCAGATCCTCGATGAAATCAATTCCTTTTTCGCGGTATAGTGCAAGAATTACTTCACAATCGGAATGTGTGAGGAATTCGTAGTCATTTTTCAGAGTTTTGCGCAGATCGAGGTGGTTGTATATCTCGCCGTTAACCGATAAAATAAGTTTACCATCTTTGCTTTTCAACGGTTGTCCACCTGATTGCGGGTCAACGATGGAAAGCCGCTCATGGGCAAGTATGGCTTTTTCGCCGCAATATATGCCCGACCAGTCCGGCCCGCGGTGACGTATTTTTTTCGACATTTCCAGAACCTGCAGCCGTAAATCCTGCGAAGCTGTTTTTAATTCAAAAACCCCAACAATTCCACACATAAAATTTATTTTTAATTAAAAAATTACATCAACCGTTAACATCAAGCAATAAAAAAGGCCTTCCGGTAAGGGAAAGCCACATATGATTTTTCAAACACAATACAGCTTTCCTAATCCGCCAGCGGATTATAATTATTGAAAAGTGTATTGGTGTTATACATTTTGCCGTGTTAGTTTGTGGCTGCAAAGATAATAAGAAATGATTATATACTACCAAAAATATTTTCACCGGCGTAAAACCTCGTTCCTGAAAAGCCCGGACGGTTGATTGTGTAACAGAAGCAGGAGCAAATAATCTTTTAGAAAACAGGTTGTTGTGCAAATCATTTTAGACAAATGATCACAGTTTGAGGGTATTTTTATCGGGTACGACGAAATGGAAGATTAGAATGAAAGTAGAGTATATTTGTTGGGATATTATAGTTAGGATGCATTTAAGAATATATTTATGGGTATGAAAAATTTTAGAAATTTATTTGGTCTGACAATTACGATAATTATTTCGATTAGCTGTACCGTAACGAAAAATTTTAACAAGACAAATTATCATGATTTATTTACTCTTCCTGGCACGATTAAATTGAGTCGGGATTTATATTGTGATGAAACAGAAGTTACTAATCTGGACTGGATTGAATATATGGACTGGA
This sequence comes from uncultured Bacteroidales bacterium, assembly GCA_903913645.1. Taxonomy (GTDB): domain Bacteria; phylum Bacteroidota; class Bacteroidia; order Bacteroidales; family UBA4417; genus UBA4417. The sequence goes on from CAIWMA010000575.1 coordinate 1,374, forward strand.
CTAAAAAAATATTTGGTAAAAATTCGCTGGAATATATTTCGACGTTGCCAGACACAACGGTTTGGGTTAAATATGATTCGAGGATGAAGATATTCGTAAATTATTACCTACGATATCCGGCATATTATGATTATCCAGTTGTGGGGATTTCTCAAGAGCAAGCAAATTCTTATTCGAAATGGCGGTCAGATCGTGTATTTGAAATAATTCTTATTAAATGTGGTAGCGTAAAATTTGATTCAACTCAGAGAAAAGAAATGTATTTCACTATAGAGCGTTACTTTAGTGGTACTTATAAAGATATTATTCCCGACTCCAACTTCAAATATTATCCGTATTATCGATTGCCTTCCTTATCCGAAAGACAACGAATATTAAGCTATTCTGATTCTGTTGACAATCATTATTTTTCAAAAAACAAAGCAAAAAACTTCAAGAAACGTAAATCTATATATCCTGAAATCCAATCCGACATTATTCCATGCATAAAAGACACTTTTCTCATTGTCCCGACAGCATTTGTTACCTTTGGATGTGTTTCATCAAAAGTGCATCCGATTTATAATTTGAGAGGTAATGTTTCAGAATGGACGTCGGAAAAAGAAATAAGTGTTGGTGGCGGTTGGGTTGACAAAAAAGAAATAATTTTAAAAACAGATACATTTCGGTCGGAGAATCAAAATGCCTGGACTGGATTTAGGAATGTATGTGAATGGAGAGTGTGGAATAAAAACGCACATCAATAAAGCTAAAACAAATGGCAGGTTTTGGAGTATATTTGAAGCTCGTCGTTTGCGAGAATCATTTCCCAATAAATCGTAACAGGCTGTTTTGGTTTGCAACCAAGAACCACGAAACAGAATAAAGCTCAAAATCTGCCTTTTTTCATAAGCTGAAAAGTAGTCTGTCATTTCGCATTAAAAACCCAGTTGTTGTTCTGGGCTAACGAATGATACAATGCAAATCATAATTCAACCCTATTTAATGTGAGAAAATTTAATCTTTTTTTATTTCTATTTATCAATTTCAGTCTGGTTGCCTTTAGCCAGGTAATTAAAGGGACCATAAAAGATAAAAAAACGGAACAGACAATTTGTTATGCAGCGGTGTATTTTGATGGAACATTTGCCGGGACTCAATCAGATATGGATGGGAATTTTGAGTTAAACATTTCAACCAATTCTTCAATGCCTTTAACAATAAGCTGTGTGGGATATTATTCGGTTACACTGCCTGTTAATACCGGGAAACCGTTACAGATTTATCTGACGCCTAAGGCATACGATGTGGATGGGATCGTTGTTTCATCTAAATCCCGTGTCGGGCAGAGACAGAAAAATTTGGCATTGTTTAAAAGCGTATTTCTTGGAACTACAGCCAATGCAAAGTTGTGTTATATACTTAATGAAAAAGACATTACCTTTAATTATGCCGCTGATGATGATACACTTAGGGCGTTTGCTTCAAAGCCAATACTTATTTTCAACAAGGGGCTGGGTTACAAAATCACATATTTCTTAGACAGATTTGAATATTATAAGAAGGACAGTTCATTCCTTTTTAAAGGAAACAATATCTTCACTGACGATTTAATTAATGATGAAAAACATGAACAGTTCTATAAAAGAAAAAGGGAAGTGGCTTATCTTGGGTCGAGAATGCACTTTTTCAGGACACTTTGGGCAAATAATTTAATAGCATCGGGATTTACAGTCAAAGATTCATTCGGTGAATACCTCAACTATGAAAATATTGTCATTAAAGAAAATCTGTCTCCATTCGGACCGCTAAATAGCAGCACGAAATTACTTACTGCTAAGAAAAATATGCAGATAAGTTATTTCTCTAACTTAACTAAAGTCGTATTTCTGAAACAGAAAGTTTTCTTCAACGAGAACGGATATTTCGATCAATTGGGCATATACTGGGACGGCGATATGGCTTTACAGCGTATTGGGGACATGCTGCCATATGATTATCAAAACAATTAATACTAACCACTAACTCAAATGGCACGTTTAGAGTATATTTGGAGTTTGGTTGCCTGGATATGCTTTCGTTTGTTGACAGGTACAGGCCATTCACAACACCACTTTTCGTGATCTCAGCCTTCGGCAACTTTATCGCTCTTAACAAACTGCATATTAAACATTTAAAGTATAAACGATTGTTTTACAAT
>CAIWMA010000576.1 GCA_903913645.1 uncultured Bacteroidales bacterium
AGCATGCAGATGCCATTTATGCAAAACCTGGCTGGCCCGAAAATCCTTCGTTGTATTTCAGTTGTACTTCAAAAACCGATAGTACAGTCGCTCCCGAGGGAATGGAAAATTTGTTTGTTCTGATTCCTGTTGCGCCGGGACTGGAAGATACAGAGGAAATACGTGAAAAGTATTTTCAGATTGTACTGGAACGATTTAAACATTTAACCGGTCAGGATATCAGTGAAAATATTGTTTTCAAACGCAGTTATGCGCATGCTGATTTTGAAAGCGATTATAATGCTTTTAAAGGAAATGCTTATGGTTTGGCAAATACGCTGTTGCAAACAGCTTTCCTGAAACCTAAAATGAGAAGTAAAAAGGTAAAAAACCTGTTTTATACAGGGCAACTTACAGTTCCTGGCCCGGGAGTTCCTCCTGCACTTATTTCAGGGGAAATGGCGGCTAAGTTAATTATTAAGGATTATGCAGTCAGTAGTTAGGGGTTTGATGTTTCAAGAAGAGAAGCATTGAAAAGCAATTATCGAAAGAAACCTTAGTTAAAGTAATTTTCCAGTTATAACCACATAGAGTATGAAAGAACTATTTGATATGATCTCGCGTAAGTCGAGCAAGATGACAACGGTGATGTACAGTACATCGTTTTCGCTTGGTATACGTTTTTTCAGTAAGCGGTTTCATGATCCGATATATGGGATTTATGGTTTTGTGCGTTTTGCCGATGAAATAGTAGATTCGTTTGACGGGTATGACAAACAGAAACTTTTACAGCGTTTTAAAGAGGATACATACGATGCCATTAAAGAAAAAATTAGCCTGAATCCCATCCTTAATAATTTTCAATACGTTGTAAATAAATATAAAATTGACCGTGAACTGATTGATCTTTTTCTCAGGAGCATGGAAATGGACCTGGAGAAAGTTGAATATGACCAGCAAAATTATGAAGCCTATATTTTAGGCTCAGCGGAAGTAGTAGGCCTGATGTGTCTTCGCGTTTTTTGTGAAGGTGACCCTCAGAAATATGATCAGCTCAAACCTTCGGCAATGCGGTTAGGGTCAGCTTTTCAGAAAATTAATTTTTTACGCGACTTAAAAGCAGATGTCAAAGGCCTGGGCCGCAGTTATTTCCCCGGTATTGATATGAATAGATGGGATGATAAAACAAAATCAGATATTGAAGAGGATATTGAAAAAGACTTTGCCGACGGGCTGGCAGGCATCAGGAAACTTCCTGATGGAGCTAGATTTGGCGTATATGTTGCTTACGTTTATTTTCACGAATTATTATTAAAAATAAAATGTGTGAAAGCCGACAGGCTGCTTAATGAAAGAGTCAGGGTTTCAAATTGGAGAAAATACATTCTATTACTTAAGGCTTATGTGAGGAATTTAACAAACAGTATATGAGTAGAATGCAGATAGTATTTCTAATATTCTTGGCCCTATCGCCTGGCTTTCAAAATTTGCTTGCTCAGCAGCCTGGAATTGAAAAAGTTCGTGATCAGTTTTTTGCCATGGATAAATCAGACGGAAGTGCTCTTAAACTGTATAAGTCTCTTGAGAAGTCTGATTTATCTAAACATCCTGTTTTATTAGCGTATCGTGGAGCCGCGTCAGCTGCATCGGCGGGTTCGGTAAGTGGTGTCTTTAAAAAACTCGATTACTTTAACCAAGGTAAGAGTGAATTGGAGAAAGCTGTCATTTTGAATCCATTGGATCCGGAGATACGATTTCTGCGGCTGGCAACACAAGTCAGTGCTCCCGGATTCCTGGGATATGCAAGTGATATCAGGAATGACAAGGCCAGAATAATTAATACATTTAACGGTGTTAATGCTAATCATCCGAATGCGTACCTTTATCTCCGGATTTGCCGTTTCATGCAGTCGCATGCTGAACTCAATGAAACTGAAAAAAATACTGTAAATCAAC
>CAIWMA010000577.1 GCA_903913645.1 uncultured Bacteroidales bacterium
CGAGGCTTCCTCCTACGGGATATAACATCCCGTAGTCAGAATTTTTGACGGTGCATTCTTTCCGCCCTTTAACTCGGACTGTCCCAGTCCTATTCAGATAATCTATAGTCCATTTCAATATATTATAACTGGCATTCAAATCCCGAGGCATTGTATTTCCACAAGAACTACAAATATATGTCCTCTGATCCAATGTTAAATTGTGTTTCTCATCACATACGCAACAAGTTTTAGTCGACGGATACCATCTATCAACCCAAACTACATGCAATTTATAGGACAAAAATTCACCAAACAAATTCCAGCCCTGGTCACTTATTGATTTGGCTAAATTTCGTTGTTTTAACATTCCAGGTATATTCAGGTCTTCCAATCCAGCAACTTTATAGTGTTTGGCTATCGCACTACTCTCTTCGTGGAGGAAGTTCTTTCGTTGATTTGCTACTTTTTTGTGTATTTTTGCTAATATCTTCTTTTGTTTCTTTCTTCTATTTGAAGTTTTCTTCGCTTTTGAAACACGTCTTTGTCTATGCTTCAATTTATCTAATGTATCCCGATAGAATTTTTTTGTTTCAATTATTATTCCGTCCGTGCATGTTCCAAAATCAATCAAACCTAAATCTATACCCAATATTTCATCTTCATACACTTCTAATAAAGGTTGCTTATCTGGAAGTTCTGTTAAACAAATTACATCCCATTTGTCCAAGTTCTGCTTAATGGTAATAGACTTCAACTCACCTTGTAAATTTCTATGTCTAATCCATTTAATTGGTTCCATTTTGGGAATAGTGATTTTCTTCTTATTCTGCTTTATATGTCCATTTGTCTGGGGGATTCTTAAAGTATCAGATTTGTCATGTTTATTTTTAAATTTAGGAAATCCAAATTTTGATTTGAATTTGGCTTTTAATGCCTTATCTAAATCTTTTAATCTCTGTTGTAATGCCTGACTCGGAACTTCTTTTAACCAAGGCCATTCTTCTTTTAATGCAGGTAACATACCAGCCATTTCATTGTAAAATATGAATTTCTTTTCTAATTCATATTTTTTTATATTCAATTTTAAAAAATGATTCCATATTTTGCGACCGGCACCAGTCCGCTGAAGTAATTGATTTATCTGATCTTTATTTGGTTTTAATCGGTAGACATATGCTCTGTTCATATACTTATTTATCAAAAAATGTTAAAATACCTTGACATGGATTGTGAAATCTGTCAATAATTTAATTGAGAAATCGCGTGCATCCCGGCCCTAAAGGGCCGGGTTTTACCGCGACAAAGAGGGATAAAATTACTGTCAAAGGTTAAACAATAGGCGTCGGCGGTTGAGTAATTGTTAGAGTAAATATTTCATCCGTCCATTCATATGCGTTTGATGCTCTAATTGAAATTTGGTATGTATTATCTTTTGATGAATCGTATGTAATTTTTCCACTTAATATTCCACTGGTGCTAATACTTAATCCATGTGGAACATCTGTATCTGGCGTAAAAC
>CAIWMA010000578.1 GCA_903913645.1 uncultured Bacteroidales bacterium
ATATATAATAAAAAATGCCTTCGGTTGAAGACATTTTTTATTATTAATTAATTAGAAAGTTATTTCTTTTTAACTAAAACCTTTTTTGCCTTTTTTGCTGTTTTTGAAACAATTGTTGTTAATTCATTATTAATTGAAACTGCTTTTTCTTTTGCAACTTTTATTTTATTATCAGCTTCAAAATAATTTAATTTAGCTAAAAGAATACGTGCATCATTTGATGCATCTGCTACAACATTAATATCAGTGTTAATAGCTTCTAATGCTGCTTTACCATCTTTACCTTTTGGTGCTTTGTTAAGTAATATTTTATTAGCATTTACTAATGAATCAACTTCTGTCAGTAATTTTTCTGTTTCTATTTTTAATTCAGTTTTACGAGTTTCAGTTTTAGCTTTAACAACTGTAACTTGATTAGTTACATTAGCTAATAATACATTAGTTTCTTTATAACTTGAAAACCATTTAGCTTTTTCTGTTTCTGCTAATACATTTGCTTTTGCAACAGAATCAGACAATGCTTGAAATTCAGTTGGTGCATAAACGTCCGCACTAGCCATTTTTACATCTTGAACAGCAGCTTTTGCTGAATCTAGTTCAACTTGTGGATATTTAGCACAAGAGCTAGCAATTAATCCTACACTTAATAATACAATAAATAATCTCTTCATATTTTTTTAATTTTTTTTTAGTTTAGTATGATAGTAAAACTATAAATAAAAGTTCATAATAATATGTTAAATAAACATTAACAATTATCTAATTTATTCTCATACAACGTTCAGTAATTATTTGGGATTTTAATTCATCTATGTGAATATTGAGAGATTTATTTTCGGATTCTAATGATTTAATCTTTTTATCTTTTAAATCATTATCATATATAACATCTACTTTTTTTAGATACTTCATTAAATATAAATATGTAGCACAACCTAACCAACCTGAAATAAAACTTAAATCGCTATAATTAATGAATCCAATAATATCTATTAGAATTATTACTGCTGTCGATGTGATAAGTGCTATAAAAAAATTTCTAATTTTTATCATTTTCTATTCCAATCTTTCCAATCTATAATTTGCTTTTTGTCAAATTTGGTATTATTTGTTTGTGGTGTTGATGTAACACTTTTAACATAACCAGTTTTTTTCCACTGACTTTCTTTTTTTAATGTAGTTAAATCTTTCATAGTAGTTTTATTTTTATATATAATTTATTGATTGAAAGACAAATTTAAGTGATAATATTAATTTATAACACTTATTCGCAGATATTTTTTCATAATTTTTATGCAAACGTTTGCAAAGACATAGTTCGCTGACTACAAGATGAATCAAAGAAAATAAAGACCGGAATTCTGAGAAAACCAGACCAGGATTGGAGGATATACGAATGTAGACAGACTAGAAAAGGAGAAAAATTACTACACACAACTCAAAACAAAAAAAATCCCTGAAAAACTCAGGGATTCTTGAAGATAATGCAGTGTTTCCGGTGATATTCTTATTAGCCCAACTTAGCTTTAAAGGGATCATTATTAAAATACTCCGGAATTTGCAGATGGACTTCACCCGGTGCAGGTGGAGGTGTTGATTCCAATTGTAAGGAAATTTCATTATCCAGTTTGATTTGAGCCAGCGCTGGAGCAATGTAGGTGCGTTTTTCTGTTGTCATTAGTATATGTTTCAAGATGTTGTTATTTCAGGATTACTTTTCGGGTTACATTCTTTCCGGCTGTGTTTACGGAGAGCAGATATACACCCGGAACTAATCGTGGGGTGCGAAGTGCTTTATCGCTTGCCAACAGATTCGTTGACAGCAACTTCTGCCCTACTTCATTATAAACCGTTACAGTCGTATTGGCATCAGACAAACCATGCACAATTATTTCATTGCTTGCATTGCTCGAAATCCAGAAGCTGCCTTCATTCGCTGAGTTTAAGCCATCGGTGACAGACGGCGTTTTGAAAATCAGTGAAAAACGGTCGGCACTCGAAACCTGATCTGAACTAAAAGTATAAACAGCATCAGTGGTCAGTTCCTGATCGGTATTCAGCAGTTTATCCAGCAGGAAAATCCGGGTATCAGCCGCGAAATTGCTTATTTCAGTGGCTTCTATCGTAAAGTTATTCGACTGTCCGGTACTGAAGCCCAAAGGCAGTTCAAAGGTCGATGGCAAGGTTTTCATCCCGTTAATCACAAGCTGTTTTGTACCGGCTAGCGTATAAATTTCAGGAATGGCTGCATTGGCATTACTCATTTTGGGTGAATCGAAAGCATCAAAATCGTTGGAAGCATCAGCATTGAAATACACGACCGTTTCATCCGTTTGAATAGCATTAGAAACCTGCAAACGCAACAGCTGCTTAATAGATTTTGTAGCAGACGGTAATTTAATCGGATTGGCCGACCCATCGCCATGCGAACGCATAGCATTAGTAAGTGTAACTGTTCCTCCACCTGTATTTGCCAGAACCCAGAATGCCTGCATAGTTGCAATATTACCGGAAGTACTTATCGGAGTTCCCACATCACCGGTAGCATTGTAAGTTTGGAAAGTGTACGAACCGCCAGTTTTGGTACGATACCAAATGC
>CAIWMA010000579.1 GCA_903913645.1 uncultured Bacteroidales bacterium
GATGTAATGTACGATGCGTATCTGGGAAACCAGGTCAACACCGGATTACTGAACAGCGTCATTTCGATGCAGACCGAAATTGAACAGAAATATTCGAATTTCCGTGCTGATGTGAATGGTAAAAAACTAAGCGACAACGAGGTAGAAGAAGTTTTAAAAACCTCTACCAGTTCCGTTGAATTGAAACAAGCCTGGGATGGTCACAAAGCAATAGGGCCCCTCGTAGCACTGGATATTATTAACCTGGTGAAAAAACGCAACGAAATTGCCCAACAGCTTGGCTTCAATAACTACCACGAAATGAGCCTGAAGCTCAGCGAACAGGATCCCGAAGAGATCAGCTCCCTGTTTGATGAACTTGACACCCTGACCCGCGATTCTTTTGCTGGTTTAAAAAGTGAAATTGACGCTCATTTGTCCAAACGGGATAATGTAAAAGTAGAAGAGCTGATGCCCTGGCATTACCAGAACCGGTTTTTCCAGGAACCACCGGCAATCTATAACATCGAGCTCGACAAATATTACCAGGACCGGAATATTGAAACTCTGACTACCGGTTATTATTCTAGTCTCGGTCTTGACATAGAAGATATGCTTGCAAAAAGCGACCTGTACGAAAAATCCGCTAAAAACCAGCATGCCTATTGCATTGATATTGACAACCAGGGTGATGTTCGTGTACTCTGCAATATCAAACCCAACCAAAACTGGATGGGAACAATGCTACACGAATTCGGGCATGCTAATTACGATAAGTATATAGATCAGCAGCTTCCGTTTGTACTTCGAAATCCCGCTCATACGTTTACAACCGAAGCCATTGCCATGTTTTTTGGCCGAATGTCGTCGAATGCAGGGTTTTTAGTAGATATGAAACTCACGGATAAAGCAGATGCCGATAAAGTTGCAGCCGAAGGATTCAAAATACTTCGTCTTGAACAATTGACTTTCAGCCGATGGGCGCAGGTGATGTATCGTTTCGAGAAAGCATTGTACACAAATCCGGACCAGGATCTGAATACACTGTGGTGGGAACTGGTAGAGAAATACCAGATGATCAGACGACCGGCCAATCGAAACCAACCCGACTGGGCAAGCAAAATACATATTGCTACTTCGCCCTGCTACTATCACAACTACCTTTTGGGAGAATTATTGGCATCGCAGTTTAACCATTATTTAGCAGAAACAATATTGAAATCGGATGATTTTGGCCAGAGTTATTATGGTAAAATTGAAGTTGGCAATTATTTTAAGGAAAATGTTTTTAACCCCGGCTCACGATACAGCTGGAACCAAATGATTGAAAAAGCAACCGGCGAAAAGCTCACCGCAAAGTACTATGCTGAGCAGTTTGTTAAGTAGATACTTTATTTATTCTAAAATCAACAATGGCTGTCCCGGTAAGACAGCCATTGTTTTTATATGTTGGCATATGATATTCGAAAACCGATAATTGCTATCTTGCGCCCTGATTTAAAAACCTGTTTTATTATGAAGAAAAGATTCTTTTTTTTGCTGGCAGTAATTGCTTTTTCAAGCCTTGCTTTTTCGCAGCCAATGGGCGGCGGGCTTATGATATGGTCACCTGACGGGAATAGTTATACTACGCTCGAGAAAGGCAAAATCGTGAAAGTGGAAATGCCTTCCATGAACAAAACAACCTTGATTGATGGAGAAAAACTTTTTCCAAAAGACAGCATTCATCCAAGGCAACTTAGTTCATTCCAATGGTCGGCAAACGAGGATAAATGCCTGCTGTTAATCAATACCATTACAGTTTATCACAAAACCACAGGCGAAGTCTGGTTGTATCAATCAAAAACCGGAGCTTTAAAACAACTGGGGAAAAGCCTTCGTCAGGATGCCCTGATGTATGCGAAGTTTTCGCCCGATGCCAATAGCGTTGCATACGTTTACCAGGACAAATCGAAGAACAAGGTAGTTTATAACCTGTATGTTGAGAATCTTGCTACCGAGAAAATCAAACAACTTACTTTCGATACACGCGACCGCAGTATCAACGGAACGTTCGACTGGGTGTATGCCGAGGAACTTATGTGCAAGGATGGCTTCCGCTGGAGCCCGGACGGGAAAAGCATTGCTTTCTGGAATATCGACGCATCGCAGGTAAGGAATTACCTGATGCTTAACACAACTGATTCCACATATTCATTTACCGTTCCTGTGGAATATCCGAAAGCCGGGGAAGATCCTTCACCAGCCAAAATTGGTGTGGTTGATCTGGCAACGGCAAAAACCAAATGGATGAAAATTGATGGCGATCCCCGACAGAATTACCTTGTACGAATGGAATGGGTTGATAACAATGAACTGATCATTCAGCAACTGAACCGGAAACAGAACAAAACCAATATTTTGCTGGCTGATTCGAAAACAACGGCTTGTAAAACATTATGGACCGAAAGCGATGCCGCCTGGATCGATATAAAAGCCGCCTGGAACAGCGGGGATAATGTGGGATGGGATTGGGTCGAAAACAGGAAAGCATTTATCTGGGCCAGCGAAAAGGACGGATGGAGACATCTTTACCGAATTGGTTTGGATGGAAAAGAAACGCTTATTACAAAAGGTGATTTTGATGTGATCAGGCTGAACCTTCTTGATGAACCAAACAACATATTGTATTTTTCCGCTTCGCCTGACAATTATACCCAGAGGTATCTTTACCGGACTAATCTTGATGGCAATGGAACTCATGAGCGCCTTACTTCTAAAGATCTTTCCGGAACGCATAATTACGTAATGGCACCAAATGGAAAGTGGGCGAGGCATAGTTTTTCGAGCCATTTATATATGCCGTCTTCAGAATGGATTAGCCTGAAAGATATGAAACCTTTGGATGAGGCAAAATCCATCGCAAAGAACCTTAAGGAAGATCCGTATGGAAAACAGATTGAATTTTTCAAAGTAACTACCGAAGACAATATTACTCTAGACGGCTGGATTGCCAAACCAAAAGATTTTGACCCGGCAAAAAAATACCCTGTTTTCTTCTATGTTTATGGCGAGCCATGGTCATCCACGGTTATGGATCAGTTTGGGATTGGCAGAAACACCCAGTTTGGCGATGCAATTCCCGACCAGGGATATCTTTTTGTTTCGGTCGATAACCGTGGAACGCCATCACCGCGTGGCCGCGAATGGCGAAAATCCATTTATCGCAAGATCGGAATTGTGAATATCCGCGACCTGGCCATGGGTGCAAAGGAAGTACTGAAATGGTCGTATTGCGATACAAGCCGCGTGGCTGTTACCGGCTGGAGTGGTGGAGGTTCATCGACGCTCAATCTTATGTTCCAGTATCCTGATATTTTCAAAACCGGTATTGCCGTAGCAGCAGTTGGAAATCAGTTGGCCTACGATAATACCTACCAGGAACGGTATATGGGAATTCCCCAGGAAACCCGTGCTGATTTCATTGCCGGATCACCGTATACTTATGCTAAAAATCTGAAAGGAAACCTGCTATATATTCATGGTACCGGCGACGACAATGTTCATTATGCGAATGCCGAAAAGTTGATTAATGAGCTGATCCGGTATAACAAACCATTCCAGATGATGGCATA
>CAIWMA010000580.1 GCA_903913645.1 uncultured Bacteroidales bacterium
AAGCAATTCGTCATTCTATGGGCAGGGCCAAATTATTCCGATGTATACACAATCTCTTTATTATTTTTCATACCGCTTACAGTTCCATTGATTCAAAACCTTGGAATTACCATTTTACAGGCACGAAACAATGTGCGATTCAGGGCATTGCTTTATATTGTAATAGCCATACTCAGTTTAGGATTACAGCTGTTAGTTGTTAAAAAGTATGGTGGCATCGGCTGTGCTGCTGCGATCTGCATTGCCATAGTAATTGGGCATATCATCGTCATGAACATCTATTATTACAAAAAGCAAGCTATCGATATCCCTAAATTCTGGAAGGAAATCGGTAAAATGTCGTTTACGCCCTTGATCCTCGGCTGTGGAGCATATTTCCTGATGAGTCTTTTAAATGTGCATACGATACTGACCCTGGCCCTCAGCATAATCTTGTTTTCACTTATTTATTTACCTGTATTCTGGTATATAGGAATGAATGAATCAGAGCGTGAATTGATGAACAAACCATTAAACCGTGTTTTGAAAATAGTAAAAATAAGGCGATAAGTATCCATGGCGGAAATGAAAAGCCATTAACATACCGTGAGTGTCACAAATAAGTAAGAAATAAAAAGACATTTCAATACATTTTAATCCATTTAACATGGAATCAGCAAAAAACAAATTGAGGAAATTAATACCTCAAAAAATACTTTACCTTTATTACCTGCATACCGCCCGGAAAGCTTGTGATTACGATCTGCAAAGACGCGTTCACGATAAAGTGTATAATGATTCGGAAGCTGAAAAGGTTAAACGTGATCTGACACTTGCTTATCACATAGTCGAGAAAGGATTGACCATGCCAGTTCCCCGTCCGGGTTTTGGGAAACCGGTGGTGCTAAACTTAATCAATACGGTCCTGAAATTTCAGAAATTAAACCTGCCTTTGGACGAAATGGAGTTCAGGCAATCCGTTTCTGTATTAAAGGAATACAAGGATTTTCATGAACAGATTAGTTTCCAATTGGATAAAGAAGTTGTCGAGAAACTTGGATACCTCGAAGACCTATTTGAAAGAATAGAAGGTTTAAAGCAGATAAAAGTAAGCCGGGATGAGTACTTTAGCGATATAAATAAACCTTTCGATTTGTTTTGCAGGTCAAGGTATTCAGTCCGTAATTATACCAGCCAGGAAATTCCTTTGCCTGTACTTTACGATTGTATTGAGCTGGCGCAAAAGTCGCCTTCCTTTTGTAACCGTCAGCCAAACCGCGTTCATATAGTAAAATCAGCTGAAAAGAAAACGCAGATACTTGAAATACAAAATGGTAACCGTGGATTTGGTCATCTGGCTGAAACTCTGCTGGTAATCAGTTCTGTTATTTCTACTACAAAAGATATTCACGAACGCAACGAAAATCATCTGAATGGCGGCTTATTCATCATGACGTTGTTAAATGCCTTGCATTTTAACAGGATCGGAGCCTGTTCACTCAACTGGAGCGTTTCAAATGACAAGGATATGAAGTTAAGGGAGATATTAAATATTCCTAAAAATGAAGTGCTTCTGATGATTGTTTCGTGTGGTTACGTTCCCGATGTATTTTCGATTGCATCATCACCACGAAAAAGTGCCAGAGAAATCACAACTGAACATTTGTAATCATCAATCTGTATTCCAACACTTAAATAAAGATAAAATGAAAATTGGAATAATCACTTTGCCCTTCAATTCAAATTATGGAGGTTTATTACAGAATTACGCCTTGCAATCCGTTTTAAAGCAGATGGGGCATGAGGTGTGGTCAGTGAATCGCCGAAACCGGATAATGCCTTTCAAGTTTAAGATCCTTACATCTTCGAGCCGGCTGATTAAGAGTATTTTGAGCAGGAAAGCCGGTGTGATCCGTTCATGGGCAACCGCCAAAGAGGAACAGATAGTCGATCAGCATACGAATCGTTTCATGAGTGAAAATATCCGCACAACAGATTTCCTGAAATCCGAAAAGGAATTTACTAAATTAACCCGGTATGAGTTTGATGCTTATATAGTTGGAAGCGACCAGGTTTGGAGACCGAAATATTCACCTTGCCTGGCAAATCATTTCCTTGGTTTTGTTGAAAGTACATCCAAAATAAAACGTATTTCCTATGCAGCATCTTTCGGAGTTGATAATTGGGAATACACCCCTGAGCAGACAGAAGAATGCAGAAAACTGGTTACCAAATTTAATGCTGTTGCCGTTCGTGAAGATTCGGCCGTGAAACTTTGTAAAGACAATTTCGGAATTGATGCTTTACAGGTTCTGGATCCAACTCTATTGGTAGCTAAAGAGGAATATATCAGGCTGGTTGAAAAAGATAATATCCCGAAATGTAATGGAACATTGTTAACCTACGTTTTAGATAAATCGCCTGATAAACAGGAATTTATTAAAAAAATAGCAAGGGAAACAGGGTTGAATGAAGTTTCAATAATGCCAAAAAGTTTATTCAGGGATGCGGGCAGAAAAAAAATAAATGACTGCATTTATCCTCCTGTAACAGCCTGGATAAGAGGTTTTATGGATGCAGAATATGTAATAACAGATTCTTTTCATGGAACAGCCTTTGCAATCATATTTAACAAGCCATTTTTAGCATTGGGAAATACAAAACGTGGTATGACGAGGTTTACTTCCTTGCTGAGAATATTCGGTTTGGAGGATAGGATCATTCTTTCTGCGGATAGCCAATTGACGGAAAAGTTGTTCGCCCCGATTGATTTTCAGCAGGTAAATGAAATTCTTAAAACCAAACAAAAGGAAGCTCTTACATTTCTCACTGATGCCTTAAATTGTCCCTGAAATTCGATCATAAAACACATTAAGACTAAAAATAATTTTCCTGAAGTTCAAATTCATTTTAACTACTGCTCCAATTTAAAAAACTTATGTATTACAGGAATATCTCAGACCTAAATCAGATAATACTCAGGCGGTTGAGTATAATACCACGGGATTTTGATCTAATTGTTGGCATTCCGCGTAGTGGTATGTTACCGGCAAATTTACTGGCACTGTACCTCAATAAGCCATATACAGATATTCATTCGTTCCTGAATGGGCATATTTATAAGGCTGGTGCTCGCAGCCAGTTTTTCGATCTCAAGGAGTTTAAAAAAATCCTTGTGGTTGACGATAGCATTGCCTCTGGATCTGCAATGATGGAGTGCAAAGAAAGTTTAAAACACCTGGATTCCCAGTTTTCAATAAGCTACTGTGCTGTGTACGTGATTCCCGGCAAAGAAAAAATGGTGGACTACTATTTTGAAGTTGTACCTTTGCCTCGTTATTTTCAATGGAATATTTTCAACCATTCTACTCTCGAAAAAGCCTGCTTTGATATCGACGGGGTATTGTGTGTTGATCCTGCACCCGAACAAAATGATGATGGTGAGAAATACACTGAGTTCGTGCTGAATGCGCCTCCGTTGTTTATTCCAGGAAGCAAAATCGGAACTATTGTTACCTCCAGATTGGAGAAATACCGGAAGGAAACTGAAACCTGGCTTACTGCTAATAAAGTAAAATACAATGAGCTTGTCATGCTTGACTTGCCCGATATGGAAGCCCGCCAGAAGGCAAACAGCCATGCTGAACACAAAGCCAAGGCGTACATGTCGAAACCCTATGTGCTCTTTATTGAAAGTTCCAAAGAACAGGCCATGGAAATAAACAGGATCAGCAAAAAACCTGTGCTTTGTACCGAGAATTTTGAAATGATTTTTGAAGCAGAATCTATGATGTATAATCTGAAGAGCGGCAAGTATTTTCCTTTCCTTCGAAAATATGCATTGAAGGTTAGGAACAAGCTTCGCAAAATGAAATAAATTGGCTTAAACCATTATTAATCAATACTGTGATTGGATTTTATTTCATGAAATGGCCTGAACATAAACTTTATAAATTTCCTTAAAACTAAATATAGAAAATGAATAGTAAAAAAATACTTGTAACAGGAGGCACCGGATTTATTGGCTCACATACCGTGGTTGAGTTGCAGAGGAGTGGATATGATGTAATCATCGTCGATAATCTTTCAAATTCTTCGATTGATGTGCTTGAGAATATTGAGAAGATTTCAGGAATTATGCCTGCATTCGAACAGTTCGACCTGGCTGATGCAGCGTTGACAGCCGACTTTTTCAGGCGCAATACGCAAATCGATGGAATTATCCATTTTGCAGCTTTCAAAGCGGTTGGTGAATCTATGGCAAAGCCATTGGATTATTACCGGAATAACCTGCAGTCGTTGATCAACCTTCTGGAAGAAATGAAAACTTACGGGATATCGAACATGGTTTTCTCTTCGTCGTGTACAGTTTACGGGCAACCGGATGAGCTACCTGTTACCGAAAAAGCGCCAATAAAGCCAGCCTGGTCACCTTATGGCAATACCAAGCAGATGTGTGAAGAAATCCTGCGATTTGTCACCCAATCCCATCCAATACATGCTATTGCCTTACGCTATTTTAATCCTATCGGGGCACATGATTCAGCACTCATCGGGGAATTGCCTCTCGGTACGCCCAATAACCTGGTGCCGTTTATTACGCAGACCGCTATAGGTAAACGTGAATGTCTCAGCGTGTTTGGAGATGATTACAGTACACCCGACGGGACTGCTGTACGCGATTACATTCATGTGGTTGATCTTGCCAAAGCGCATGTTATAGCCGTCGAACGTATGCTCGGAGGCAAAACCAAGCCTGACATGGAGATTTTTAACCTGGGAACCGGCACAGGGTATTCTGTTTTTGATGTCATCAATGCTTTCGAAAAAGTAAC
>CAIWMA010000581.1 GCA_903913645.1 uncultured Bacteroidales bacterium
AAAGGTTCAAAATGGACCTATGGTGAATTAGGCGCCGCATACAATTTTGGCTTCATTATGAGTGAATTATCACATGGTATTCACAATCCAACATATGCACAGCAGATTTTGCAAAGCTCTATTGATTATTTGGATGGTAAATAATTCAAATATGTAAACGTATAAGAAAAGGCTTCTTTTAGTGAAATTAGAAGCCTTTTTTGTATTAATCTTAAAAATGCATATCATGAAAAAACGTTTAATATTCCTTTTTACTGTTTTGCTTGCAGTATTTGTCAGCAGCTGTAAATACGATTTTATCTTACCAGTTCCCGTAACTCCGCCCACGGGTGATGTCAGCTTCGCGACACAGGTCGTACCAATTTTTACAACTGGCAGTAAATGTACCTCCTGTCACAAACCTGGCGGACAATCTCCGGACTATACTGCAGCCAATGCATATGCCTCAATTGTACCGGCACTCGTAAATTTATCTGCTCCGGATCAAAGTATGATCTACACTTTCCCCGGGCCAACAACGGCAACCCATACCTGGAAAAAATACACCGCAGGTGAGGCTGCTGTTATCCTCCAATGGATAAAGCAAGGTGCCAAAAACAATTAGTGGAAACATTTAATACTCGCAGAAATGAAAAAAAATATCCTATTTATACTTCTTTTCTCCCTGATCTCAACCTGGACTTTTGCCCAGGATGCGGCCGCTGATGCAACTCCGGCGAAAGAGAAAGACAAACCTGTTACGGGAACTTTTGAGAGCGGCTATCTGATCGACGCTCAAACGACAGTAATACAGCCAGTTAAAACTCTTGAGTTCGCACTGCAGCACAAGTTCGGATCGGTTGAAAATGGTCATTCCGACTTGTGGGGTATATACGCCCCGGGTGCCAATATCAGGCTAAGCCTCGATTACGTCCTGTTCAAAAATTTCCAGATTGGCGCCGGTATCAGCAAAAACAAGATGATGACCGACTTCAATGCCAAATGGACAATCATGCAGCAGACTAAGAAAAATACATATCCCGTTTCAATTACTCTTTATGGCGATATGGGGATTGATGGCAGGAATATCAGTGAATTTGAGTCTCAAACCGTGCAGGTTGCCCACCAGCTGGGATCCGTAAATGCCTTTGATGCTTCCGATCGTCTGAACTATTTCACTGAACTGATCATCAGCCGTAAGTTTACCAAATGGCTGTCACTTCAGGCCGGAGCAAGCTTAACCCACTACAACAGTGTAGGTCTTGTTTACGACCACGATAAGGTTGGGCTCCATTTCAGCGGCCGCATTAAAGTGACTCCTCAGGGATCTATCGTGTTCAACTATGACCACCCGATGCAAATTAAAGACATCTCTGAACAGCGCGAATGGGTAAACCCTCCTAAACCAAATCTCGCTTTCGGTTATGAGGTTTCAACAGGCAATCACGCTTTCCAGATCTATATGGCTTCAACTACAGCCGTGTTGCCACAGGAGAACATCATGTGGAACCAAAATGATTATAACCACAAGGGATTCGTAATCGGATTTGTGATTACAAGGCTCTGGGGCTTCTAATTTATCTCCTATGTCAGACAATATGAAATGGTAATATTCTAAAACTGAGAATATTACCATTTCATTTTCATTTAAGATAATCAGTCATTTTTTTTATTTCATGCCTACCTTTCTTCCTAAGTCATATTCTAACGTTTTATTGTTGCATATTCAGTTTATCCTGTGAAAATGAATTATCGATTAATTCTGCACCTTACTTTATTCCTATCCTGTAGTTCCTGGTTTACACAGGCTCAATCTTATCAGGATCCTCAACATCATGCCTGTTTAAAATGTCATTCCAACCAATCCTACTCATTTAACAACGTAGTGACTGGCAAGATTGTAAAGAGGCTGATGAACCCCTATTATATCCTTGATACGATGGCTATTTCGGCCGGAGTCCATAAATCATTTGATTGCACTGAC
>CAIWMA010000582.1 GCA_903913645.1 uncultured Bacteroidales bacterium
CGCCTCCGGCAGGGCTCAAACAAAAGAGCATTGCATGATAGCTTATAATCAGTTTATTCAAAGGAGTACTCTTGAAAAAATAATACAGACCATCCAGTTTATCGCCAGAGGCGCGGTCACGGAAAGGAGAATCCTTGAATCTCCTACAGGAATAAGCATAACAGCTGAAACTCCCGCTGATAGATAGAGGCAGCTCCACGACGAAGCCAATTCATGCGGTACTCAACCCGCGCATATCAGATTGATCAACCGTCGTTATACGATGCCCCCGCCTCTGGTCATGAACTGGAAGATGTTAATGAACCTCGTTGCAAGCATTGGTACTCAAATGAAAAAAGAGGCAATGGACTCTTGTTTCTTGTTGACGGTGTTATTGATACGGTGTTTAAATAACTAAATAATATGTATCCTTTCCTGACGTTTTCTTGTATAGTTGTGAACATGGAAATGATAGATGCAAGAAAACACAATCAGCAGACACAGTATGAGTTGCGCAAGCAGGTGGTTCGGCTGCGTAAGCGTGGTTTGGCAAACAGGGAAGTTGCGGTGATTGTTGGCATATCGGCAACACATGCCAGCACCATATGGCAAAAATATCTTAAAGGCGGCATAGAAGCTCTCCATCCTGGGAAACGCGGGAGAAGATATGGAGCACAGCGGGTACTGAGCGCCGATCAAGAGCTGGCGGTGCAAGAAATGTTGATAGATAAGGCTCCGAAACAGTTGAAATTGCCTTTTGCCCTCTGGACGCGAGATGCGGTGTGTATGGCTATAAAAAAGCACTTTGGGATCGATTTGCCGCTGCGCACCGTGAGCGATTATCTGAAGCGGTGGGGGTTCACTCCACAAAAGCCGGCCAAGCGAGCCTATGAGCAGGATCCTGAAAAGATCCACCGCTGGTTTGAACAAGGATATCCAGAGATAGCAGCTCGCGCAAAAAAGGAAAAAGCCGAGATTCACTGGGGAGATGAAACAGGCATCAACAATGAAGCCTTCCATGTCAGAGGCTATGCTCCCAAAGGAAAGACCCCGATTATCGAACTCAACGCCAAGAGAAGCAGTATCAATATGATCTCGGCCATAACCAATCAAGGAAAAGTTCGATTTATGCTGTATCGCGAGACGATGACATCCAAAGTTTTGCTCAAATTTCTTTCCCGTTTGATCATAGATGTTGAACGGAAGGTCTTCTTGATCCTGGATAATCATCGGGTGCATCATAGCAAGATCGTTAATAAATGGCTTGATTCCCACAAGGAAAGGATAGAAGTGTTTTATCTTCCACCGTATGCCCCGGAATACAACCCAGACGAGTATCTCAACGGTGATCTGAAAAAGAGAATTCGATCCGGGCTTCCCGCCAGAAGCCAAAGCGATCTGACGAAGAAAACCCGCTCTTTTATGAAGACCCTGCAGAGAAGACCATATCATGTGAAAAGTTACTTCAGGCATCCGCTCATCAGATATGCTGCTTAATTTATATGTTTAGTCACCGGATCAATAACAATGCGAATTGCGATATCCTCATAGCCTAAAGCAGCAAAGGACGGGTATCCAAATTCCCTGTCTTCAGGTTTCTCAGAGGTAAGAAGCGGCCTTAGCTTTTCGAGCGCAGTAATTTGGTTCAACTGCAACTGACGGAAGTTGTAAATGTGCGTAAAGAATGCACCAACTCCCGTTACAGCAATCCCGAGTATTATCGGAGTTATAGACGCAATCTTGTCCCATAGGCCTTTCTTCTTATCTGGATCTGACATAGCCCTCCCAGGAGACTCCTAACGTGGAGTTCTGCTGAAGCCGCGCTGTTGCGGCTTCAGCAGCAACGATTTGTTCTTTAATTTTTTAAGATATTTTTATCTATTTTGCCATATTCTATAAACTTCACCGTCTTCTGCGCCGCGATAATTTCCTTTATTAGGTCCAGATTTTATTTTCTCCAGCACTTTATTTCCGTAATAGCAAGTGTTAAACGTCGATGAAAATGTCACTTCTAACGTTTCTTTTACAACCCAGGGGTATACAAATGAGCCCTCGTTTGTGAGTTGAGCAACTGAAGCCTCGATTTGCTTCTTATTGGTCATTTTCTGTACAGAACATTAAATTCAGCGGCCCGATGTTTTTCGGGTCCGCTGGAATGGCTGGTTGGCAATTATTTTTTATTTTCTTTGCTACCTTCGAATTCCACTAACCTTTCCTTATGAATACGTTCCATCATCGCAACGGTTTCTTCACCTTTTTTTATATCTTCTTCTGACAACTCCATATTTGCCATCTTCACCGCCCAACCGGCTATGATTAATCCTGATGAGCCACGTGAAATGTAGAATGGATCAGATACTTTCATGAGTTTTTCTTTCAATCCTTGGCTTTTAATCCGATCCTTTCGCTGGTTGAGCCAAAGAAAAATATCTACAGTTTGAAGACTGGTAAGATGCTTTGATGAAGTTAAAGAGAATTTTCCTAAATCATAATCGGTATTTGATCCTGCTATAAAAGAGTGGACACTCGGTTAAGCCAATATTAAAGGAATTGGCAGGAGGAAGATATGAGTGTTCAACGAAGAAAATACGATCAGGATTTTAAACGAAATGCCGTTCACCTTGCTGAAGAGCCAGGAAGAACAGTAATTGAAGTGGCCGATAAACTAGGAATTTCGAAAGACCTTCTCTATAAATGGAGGCATGAACTGCAATTAAGAGAGGGGCTCGCCTTCCCAGGGCATGGTCGTCAAGCATTGACCGAACAGGAAAGGAGAATCAAAGAACTGGAGAAAAAACTCAAAGATGCCGAGATGGAGCGGGATATCTTAAAAAAAGCAATGGCCATCTTCAGCAGGGCACCGAAATGAAATATAAATTCATTGAAAAGAACCGCTCGTCATTTCCGGTGAAGAAGATGTGCCAGACCTTTCACGTATCCCAGAGTGGTTTCTATCACTGGATCAAGGCGCCGGTATCTCAAAGAAAACAAGAAAATTCCAGAATCAAAGAGCGCATCAAGAAGATTTTCAATGCCCACAAAGGTATGGTCGGCAGCCCGATTGTCACCGCCGATCTTCATGACGACCACGAATTTTCAAAGGTGAGTCGCCCCCGTGTTGCGCGCATGATGCGGGAAATGGGACTGAAATGCAGAGCCACGAGAAAATTTGTAGTAACTACGGATTCAAAGCACAACAGACCTGTAGCCCCGAATATCTTAAACCGCAATTTTACTGCCTGCGCGCCCGATCTTGGATGGGTGAGTGATATCACCTACCTGAAAGTTGGAAGGAAATGGCACTACCTGACGGTATTCATCGATTTGTTTTCTCGTATCGTCGTGGGGTGGGATTTGAGCGATTCTCTTGAATGCCACTCTGCAATACATGCTCTCAACAAAGCGATATTAAAGCGCAGGCCTGGCCAGGGACTGATAATCCACAGCGACCGTGGTGTTCAATATGCAAGTTCCGATTTCAGGGCAGCGCTGAAAAAACATGGATTTGTTCAAAGCATGAGCCGGAAAGGCAATTGCTGGGACAACGCTGTAGCCGAATCATTTTTTCATTCGCTGAAAACCCAACTGATCCACCATGTTCGATTCCAGAACATAATGGAAGCCGAGCATGCACTCTTCAGTTATATCGAAGTCTATTTTAACCGTAAAAGGAAACATTCAACGAACGGATATATGGCACCCGCACTTTTCGAACAGAAATGGTGGGGAAAAAGGAAATTAGCTTAACTGAGACTCCACTTTATTATTGCAAGATCATACTGATATGCGAAACAAAC
>CAIWMA010000583.1 GCA_903913645.1 uncultured Bacteroidales bacterium
CTGGCTCTGGCTAACGACGTCACAGCTTTTGGTAACCGTACCAAAGTTCAGATTATCCGCACCGATTTTAATAAGAACAATGTTGTTACACTAAACATTCTGAGCAAAGATATTCTTTCTTCACCCTATTATTACCTTCAGCCTAACGATATTGTTTATGTTGAGCCAATGAAGGAAAAGGCTTATGCATTCGAAACCTTCCCTTACGGCCTTGTGTATTCTACCATAGGATTAGTACTTGTTATCTTAACATTCTTTAAATAATGGATTACAATTCCCCGAATTATAACGAAATGCAGCAGGAGCAGTCTGTCGACGTCAAAGCCCTGTACTACAAATTTCTCAGCTACTGGTATTTGTTTTTTATCACTATTGTGCTGGTAATGCTTATTGCATTTCTATTCAACAAGTATACCGAGCCGGTTTATAAAGTTAAAACAACCGTATTGATCACTGAAGATAAAGGCGGGTTGAATGATGCACAATCGCTCTTAGGCTTCGGTAATATTACAAATACTCAAAAGCTCCAGAACCAGATCGGGGTTCTGAAATCGCGTTCGCTTGTTTTGCGCACTATGAAATCGTTAAATTTTAATGTTTCCTGTTTTAAAGAAGATAATTTCATAACAACTGAAGTTTATAATGAATCCCCTTTTGAGGTAATTATTGACACTTCACGCCTACAACCAGTAGGAAATGTGAAGTTTTATGTAACGATACTTTCGGATAAAGAATACAGGCTTGAAGCTGAAGGACAAGACCTTAGCCTCTATAATTTTAATGGTTTCCACGAAAGTGATAAAAAAATCTCCTCACTCAAATACGACAAAAAACATACTTTCGGAGAGCAGGTTTCGACTAAACAGTTTGCCTTCCGAATTGAAAAAACTTCGAAATATGACGCTAAGACTTCCCTGAGCCAACGCTTTTATTTTGTTTTCAACTCTTTGAATGCTATGGTTTCCCAATTTTCGGGTTATGAGATTGAACCTATAAACAAAGAAGCTTCAATCGTTGAAATTTCTTTAAAGGGCAACAATTCCCAAAAAGCTGTAGATTTCCTGAACCGTCTTTCGCTCGAATACATCAGGCAGGGACTTGATAAGAAGAATCAGATCGCTATTAACACTATCATTTTCATTGATGGGCAATTAGGTGAAATCCGTGATTCGCTCAATACGAATGAAAATGTGCTTCAAAACTTCCGTACCAGCAACCAGATCATGAACCTGGATGCACAATCGCAGCAAGTGTACACTAGTATTACTGAGCTTGAAAAAACAAAAGCAGAATTACTGGTTAAGGCAAAGTATTATAACAACCTCAAGGATTATATCCAGAAAAATAAAGACGATATAAACGGAGTTGTTGTGCCGTCGGCAATGGGTATTGAGGACCCTGTTATGACCCAGATACTAACACAGTTACAGCAGTTGTATGCCGATAAATCTGAACGGCTACTCACTGCAAAACCAAATAATCCAATGATCCAGGCTATGGATCAGAAGATTGCAAACACCAAAAGGGCGCTAACAGAAAGTATCACAAATATTGTTAAAACTTCGGATATCAGTATTAAAGATATTGATGGTCGGATAAATGAGCTCTCCGGATTCTTCCGAAACCTGCCGGCTACTCAGCGGCAATTGCTGGGTATTGAGCGCAAATACAAGCTAAACGATGCTATTTATACTTATCTGCTTCAGAAAAGATCGGAGGCAGCCATTACTAAAGCTAGTAATACTCCTGATAACGAAATTGTAGATGTGGCAGATCCTCTTGTCCAGGAAAAAGTATTCCCAAAAACAAGTCTGAACTATACTATCGCATTTATACTAGGGCTTATTATTCCTCTGTTATATATCTTGGGTAAAGACTACCTGAACGATAAGGTAGTTAACAAAAATGATATTGAAAAGCATACCACTCTTCCGGTTATTGGCCATGTCCTCCACAATAAGCATGAAAGTAATATTGTTGCTTACACTTCGCCTAAATCAGCCATTTCCGAATCATTCAGGGCCTTGCGTACCAACCTGCAATATATGACGCGGGGGAAAGAAAAGTTCACAATCCTTATCACAAGCACCAGTGTAAGCGAAGGAAAGACATTTACATCCATGAACCTTGCCTGTATTTATGCTCAGTTCGACCGAAAGACTCTACTGATGGGTTATGACTTGCGTAAACCAAAAATCTACCAGGATTTTGGCCTCAAAAATACCGTAGGAATCACGTCATATCTTATCGGTAAAAATTCACTCGACGAAATCATTCAGAAATCACCTGTTCCAAACCTGGATATCATTTCGGCAGGTCCTGTACCACCAAATCCGGCTGAACTTATTGCATCGCCCCTGAATGTTAAATTACTTGCTGAACTTCAGAAAATTTATGATTATATAATTATTGACACCCCACCGGTAGGTATTGTTACGGATGCTTTCCTGCTTATTCCATATACCGATGTCAATATTCTTCTGGTTCGTCAGAATCTTACAAACAAAAAAGTATTTGAATCAATCGCAAGTGATTTTGAAAAGCGTAATGTGCCGAATACCACTGTATTAGTTAATGACGTAAAACCTGACAGGTCCGGAGCCGGATATGGGTATGGATATGGGTATGGATATGGGTATGGTTACGGATATGGATATGGCCATGGATATGGATATGGATATTATTCCGACGATGCAAAAAAAGAGGACGACAAATCGACGTTCAAGAAACTTTTCAGCAAATCGTAACTCTGAATCTGAGAACTATAAAACAAAGAAGAAGATTCATCCTACATCAAAAGGGACGGCCATTGACCGTCCCTTTTATAATATCATACCTACAATATTCTATTTGAAAGCTTTCTCTAACAATCCATCTCCCCTCAGTTTAAGCCTGTCGAAGTAGGAAGGAACTTCCTTGCCCATCAGTTTATCAACATAAATCTTAGCAAGGTATTGCCCGAGCATAAAACCTTGCCCGCGGAAACCAACAAACAGGCCGAGATCAGGATCAAGAATCATCCGTGGCTCTACATAATACCCAGCCCATACAGCCTGGAAACCGACGGATGAAAGTTGCGGCAACCAATCAACGAAAACTTCGGATACAATTTCAAGGAACTCTTTTGAATTGATTTTCAAATTTTTATCTGTTTCCAGGGGCTCAACCTGCGGTGAAGCACAACCGATAATCTGGCCTGTTTCGCCGAGTTGCTGGCCATAAACAGCGGTAAATCCTTTGTATTTTCGACGATCGATCAGCATATCCAAAGGCTGCCCGTTAATACCCATATTAGGTAATCTTCGTGTAATAAATGCCTGGTGCTTTACGGGGTACAAACCAGTTTCGATTCCCAGCTGTTTCGAAAATTTATCTGCTTCTGGTCCTAATGAATTCACAAAATGCTGGGTATGGAATTCGACATACTGCTTTTCGTGATCCCGGGCTAATACGATATACTTCCCATTTTCCTTTCTTACATCTATAAGCTGGCAATCTTCATAAATCCTGCCGCCTTTTTCGACACCGATACGCCGGATAAGGTCGATAACCCGGCCTGGAGTAGCCTGCCAGCAATCACGGGTAATTTGTGCAGCCTGGTAGTGTTTACCGAGGTATGGATTCAGATTTGGCGAAATTTCCTTCCGGTAATCTTTTGGATCAACCATATACGAATCCGACCAGGAGCGTGAATCATCCAGTGCCTTGTAAGTTGCATCATCATGAGCAAAAGTCACATACCGGGTTGAGAGGAAATTGATATCTCGAATCTTTTGAAGGTCCTTGAAAATCTCGAGGTTATGCCTGGCAATATCAGCAATTTCAGGCAAACTGAATGCCGGCCGGCCACCGGCGATATTCCTCCACGAAGCACCGCGGCCAAAATTAATCAAAGATGGTTTCAATCCGGCTTCAGACATATACCGGAATAGCGCACTTCCTCCAATTCCGCCACCAGCAATCAAGGCCTGAACCTCCACGATCCGGGCTTTGCTTTTGCTGTTATTGATAATGATGTTTTCGCGGACATTTTTAGGAAACAATTCGCCCATGGCGAGCTGGTTGCTCAATGGTCCACGGGGCGTAGCATCGCCTACAACACTGATTCCTTTGTTGCGTAGAACCTGTTTAAGCCTGCGGATGCAACGCTTTCCGCGGCACGCACCCATCCCGAGGCGGGTGGTATGCTTTATTTCATCAACCGAAATAAACTTGCGATCGCCGATGGTAGTAACAATTTCGGCCAGGGTTACATCATCGCAATGGCAAACGTACATTTCGTGTTCACTTGCATATTCGGTTGACTTCATTTCAAACGGTTCAGGGTACGTTTCCTTTATAATAAAGCCACGAACTTCAAGTAATGCTTCCCCGTGAATATCCAGTGATTTTACGCGGGCAACATTTGTTTTATTTGGTTTCTTCAGTATTTTTTCAATAATTCCATTACCCAGAACTTTGCCTTGGTTATCAACCAGGTAAACTTCCTGCTTTTCATCAGCAAAGTACTCGATTGGCAGGAAAAGCCAGTCTTTTTTAGGTGCATAACCGAAAATTGCCAGTCCCGGGCATTGATATACACAATCCATACATCCTACACATTTCTCAAAATCTAGCTGTGGAACCGTGCTGGTGGAAGTTTTGGTTATAGCACCGTGCGGACAGGCGAATTCGCAGGGATTGCATGCAAATCCATAAAGGCAGTCAATCTGAACAAAAGGCTTTTCGTTGAAACGTTCCGTTGTTGGTTTATAAGGTTCCTGGATTACACGCAGCGGATGTTGCTGCGAATCGATGTATTCCTTAGAAACATTAAGGTATTTGTCGTAATCGACATTTTCGCCCATATCCTGCAGAATCTCATAGGCAACCTGGTTGCCACGCAATACAGCACTAGTGCCTTCGCCAATGCGAATAGCATCGCCTGCTCCGAAACAATTCCGTCCAAATATCTCATTCCCTTTTATGATCAACTGATCGTCGGCTACCAAACCCGTGCAGATATTGATAACATCAATTCCGTCAATTATTTTTTCGGTTCCAGCAACAGGTTCAAAGTTTTTGCATTCGGCAACCACAGCACCGATAATTCCGGTATTATCTTCGTTTGGCAACGCTTTTAAAAGGATGTGCGAGGTCATTACCGGGATACCAAGACGGCGAACGCGGTTTGCCTGTACAGGGAATCCACCTTCGTGTCCCTGAGCCTCGATAATCGCTTTTACCTCGGCACCAGCCTGCATTAACTGGTAGGATGTAAGATACCCGATATTCCCGGCTCCCACTGTCAGTACTTTTTTCCCAAGGAGCGTCAGCTCGTTGTTCATCATTTTCTGAACAACAGCAGCAGTGTAAACGCCAGGCAAATCATCATTTTCGAAAGTCGGCATAAACGGAACCGCACCGGTTGCTACAACCAGGTATTCGGCATCCACGTAATAGATTTCGTCGGTAAGTACATTCTTTACAGCGATACGTTTGCCTTCGAGCAAATCCCAAACTGTACTGTTGAGAAAAATGCCTTCGTGGCTATTGCCGGCAAGAGTTTTCGCGATATCAAAGCCTCGCATCCCACCGAATTTCTTTTCTTTTTCGAAAAAGAAAAACTGGTGTGTCTGCATGAGAAACTGGCCGCCGATTTTATCATTATTATCGATAACGATTGTATCAACACCTTGTTTTAAAAGCTCTTCGCGACATGCCAGACCGGCAGGGCCTGCACCAATAATGGCAACAGTGGTTTTGTAAACATCCACAGGTTTTTCTGTATTCACTGCACGCGCTTCCGGTGAATAATCGTGAGGGATTTCACTTACTTCTTTAACATTATCCACTTTGGTGATGCATATACGGCGGATTTGCCCGTCGACCAGCATTTCGCAGGCGCCGCACTTGCCGATACCACATTCCAGACTCCGTTCGCGGTTTGATAAACTGTGGCTGTGTACCGGAAAACCAGCCTGGTGTAATGCTGCAGCAATAGTGAAACCTTTTTCACCGGAAACGGTTGTTCCCTCAAACTGAAAATTAATCTTATCGGATACAGGTATTTCCAGGATTGGATGCTCAGTAATTTTATTCATCTTCGTAAAGAACAGTATTGTTTAATCAATCACTCGCCTAAGTGATTCACGGAGCAAAATTATATTTTTTTATCCAGCCGTTATCCAAATTTGAGGTAATTTAGAAAGAGTATGATTAACAGGGGTTAGGGTTCAAAGACAAACGTTAATTATACACATAATGCAGTTTAAATTCTGTGATAATTATTTGTATTTTTGAATTAAACTATTTGTTTTAACTCCAGCAGATGATAGAAACAACTTACGAGAACCTTCTTATCATTTATTATTCAGGTACCGGTAACTCGAAACGTGTTTCGGAATGGATTGTGCAGGAAGCTCAACACAATGGTTTGAAGACCCATATCTCATCCTATCATGAGTTTAATCCTGATAAAATCGCTGATTTTAAAGGAAAAACTCTGATTGGTTTTTTCTCCGCAACACATGGTTTCAATATGCCTCATTCAATGCTTAAATTTCTTTTCAGATTTAAGATGTTAAAGGGGTCAGACATATTCATCGGCAACACCCGTGCCGGAATGAAACTCTCAAAATTGTTTTTGCCTGGTCTGAGTGGAATTGCCATGTATATCCCGGCACTGATTATGTTAATTAAAGGCTATATAATAAAGGCCATGTACCCGGTTGACCTGCCATCAAACTGGATTTCACTTCATCCGGGAATTCGGAGAAAAGTTGTTGATTCCATGGTTGAACACTATGAGAAGTTAACAAAAAGATTTGCCACGAAAGTTTTGTCGGGTAAACGCGTGTTCTTTAAATCTTTTGTACTACTTCCGTTGGATATTTTAGTTGCACCCATTGCAATTGGCTATTATTTTGTAGGTCGTTTTATTCTTGCAAAAACATTTATTGCAAATTACAATTGCACAAACTGCGGTTTATGTATGGAACAATGCCCAACTCAATCCATCATCCTTGAACACAACCGCCCTTATTGGAAATTCACCTGCGAAAGCTGTATGAAATGCATGAACTTTTGCCCTGAACGCGCCATTGAAACGGCTCATTCCATGGTTTTTCTCCTGCTTTTTATCCTTATAGCTATGATAAACCCATACCTTTCAGCTAAAGTTACTGATATGGTTGCTTTGTTATTTAATAGTTCGAAAATAGCGTTTGAATCTTTTTACTTTGTGGTTCAATGGTCAGTAGCTTTATTAGTCTTCTACACAGGTTACAAACTTCTACACTACCTGATGCGTTTCCCATGGATCAATAAAATCATAACGTATACAACACTTACAACCTGGAAATTCTGGAGGCGCTATAAAATCCCAACAAAAATGTCTGAACACACAAAGATTGTCTGACACATTGGTGAAATATCAAAATGAAATACCCTGGCAGTTTCCGCAAAAACTGCCAGGGTATCAGAAAAAAAAGAAATATACAAGATTTAATTAGGTAAAATACCTTAAAATACCCCTTAACTTTGAAGTTTAAAGTTGACTGGCATGGTATAAAGTACGCGGACTGCTTTGCCATTTTGTCTGCCGGGATGCCACTGCGGCATCATTTTTATAACGCGCATTGCTTCTTCTTCGCAGCCACCACCAATGCCTCGCAGAATTTTTACATCGGTAATGTTTCCTTTTGAATCAACTACAAACTGCAAATAAACGGTGCCTTGAATGCCTAGCTCGGTTGCCTGTTGAGGATATTTAATATTCTCACTAAGGAATATGAGGCGTTCAGCATCACCGCCAGGGAAAAACGGCATTTCTTCAGCAAGGATAATGGTTTCCTGCTTTTCTTCAGGAACTTCGATTACAACCGTTTGCTTTTTATCAGACTGTCCAACGTTTAAATCCACAGGTTCATTAGGTGTATTTGTAAAGTCTTCCTGAAATGGTAACCCGGTTGTCTCTATAACTTCATCAGTTGTAACGTATGGAGCAACAAATCTTGGCCTTACTATCGGATCTTTAGGGGGAGGCAAAGTGGGAAGAACCGGCCGCTCTGCAGGTGGCTTTAAATTAGGCATATACGTTGTTGGTCCGTCGTCTCCTATAGCTGTGCCATGGATAATTGTTCTGTAACTTGAAACCAATGGATACGCCAGCCCGGCAATCAGGATCGCGATAGAAAGAAGCAGCGCCTTGTTTACTTCCTTGTTATACATTTTACGTAAAATGTATGCGCCATACATTTTATTTCTTTTTTCGAAGATGATCTCGTCCATTTGAGGAGGTGTTGTTTCTTGCTTTTTCATGGTTGGGGTTTTTAAAAGTTAAAAATCAAATACATTTTGAGTTCATAGCTGCATTATAGAAGATTGGAATTTGTTGTTTAGCATTAGATGCATGCGCTTTGAAATTTCCATAAATATTTATAATATTTGATTGGATCAATCACGATTTCGCCCCTCGCTTTGTCTTCTTGTCTTTATACTACAAAACTCTATCTTTGTACAAACTACCAAAGCGCGTGGCACTGGATCTTTTCCGTAAAGACGAAAAAAAGGAACTGCTTTCCCTATCGGATGAGCAGCTTATAGCCCGCTACGCCCAAACACACGATATAGA
The DNA here is from genome assembly GCA_903913645.1 of uncultured Bacteroidales bacterium. GTDB lineage: Bacteria > Bacteroidota > Bacteroidia > Bacteroidales > UBA4417 > UBA4417. The sequence goes on from CAIWMA010000583.1 coordinate 8,615, forward strand.
AATTATAGGAATTCTCTACGAACGGTATACTCACCTGCTTTTCTCTGTTTGCTATAAATACCTGGCCAATGATGCTGATGCAGAAGATACCGTGATGCTCGTTTTCGAAAAGCTTTTTGTGTTGCTGAAGAAATCAGAAATTCAAAATTTTAAAAGTTGGATTTACACCATCACCAAAAACGAATGCCTTATGCACCTCCGGCATAAAAAGTCGGGTGTAAGGATAATAGAAGAAAATCTTAAAAAGTTGGATGGCGAGATTATGGAATCGGCCGAGGTAAATCATCTTTTAAGTGTTACTGAGGGCGAACAACGAATCCGGTACCTCGAAACAGCTATTACAGGACTTAGTTCTGAACAAAAACAATGCATTGAGTTATTTTATCTTAATGAAAAATCATACCGCGAAGTGGAACAGATCACAGGATATACCTACAACGAAGTAAAAAGTCATATTCAAAACGGGAAACGCAACCTGAAGCAACTAATGGAAAGGATGGATCGCTATGAATGACAAAAGTAATAAGTCGTCGGCATTCTTTACCCCATCCGGTTGCCTAACCGGCGATGCTTTAAAGCAATATATCTCCGGATCCTTATCAGGCGTGGAACTTGAAATGGCAAAGCAACATATTTCTGAGTGTCCTTTATGTGCCGATGCTGCCGAAGGCCTCAGTATGTGGTTGAAAGAAAACAGCTTCCAGAGCACTTCCGAAAACCAGTTTAATAACAGGACGGCCTTACTTAACAGGCATATTAATGAAAGGCTGCACGCCCGTAAACTTCACTTACCGAAAGAAACAAAACGCTTGTCGTATAAACCTTTTGTGTGGTTGGCAGCTGCAGCCTCAATTATACTTTTCATCGGCGTTGGCTATATATTCTGGCTTCAAAATCAGCAGAACAGTAAGTTAGAGGCACAAAAACTGCTGCGGGCTAGAGACTCAGCGCTTCTTGCGCAAATTCCTGAAAATCTGGCATATCCACCATCTAACAGCAAGGTAATACTTAATATAAAATACAATTACGAAAAGGGAACTCATAGTCCGCCTGTTTTAACCATAGTAAATGATGATGTCGCAGATGCATCATACAAAGCTTTGAATAGTGGAAATAAAGCAGGAAGGACAATTGATGAAAATGAATATACCGAGAACAGGCACGGAGTAGAATCTGATGTTTTAAGAGATGATCCCGGGATGTATAAAGGGCAGAACGCCAAACACACGCTTACCGTTAAAAATAATGGCGGAGCAATGAAAAGAGACGAAAACGATGACGAAATAAGTTCTGTTTTCATCAGTGTTCAGCAAATGCCTTCGTTCCCCGGGGGAGAAACTGCCCGAAAAAAATACCTTGCCAAAAACCTCAGATATCCCACACAGGCTGTTGAAGATGGCATCCAGGGAACAGTTTATGTGAACTTTGTCGTAAAAACAAATGGAAGTCTGGCAGATATAAAAATTCTTCGTGGAATAGGCGGTGGTTGCGATGAGGAAGCTTTACGTGTGGTGAAAAAAATGCCTGCCTGGTATCCTGGATATCAAAACGGAAGAAATGTGCCTGTACGTTTTACTCTTAAGATGGATTTCAAAATAAAATAATCTGCCTGATTCATTGATCTCCAGGTTGATACTTTAAGATATTTTCTTTCCCCGAGTTTTCCACCCTATGCCGGTCCAGTTTTTGAATGAAGTTTATATATTTCTCTGCTAAATAAAGAGTCGGGATTTAATATTTGCCACATTCCTTATTGCTTTATTATGTAATTTTGATGTGGGGTTAAACTTAATCATTTTCTCTCTTAACCCACTAAACAACTGTGTTTTATGAAAACTATTTCTCAAAAAATTACAACATTCTCCCTCGTCTTGGCGCTTATATTGCCTTTTGGAGTTCTGGTAAAAGCCCAAACCACTCCCACACCTTTCGATCTGTCAACCGGTTCTTATACATTAACAGCCTGGGATTCCTTGAGTCCTGCTGGTACCTTTCCGCCAAATATGGCATTTCATTATGTGGCAGCCAACCAGATAGCACCGTTTTATACCAATGGATCATCCGATTTTAATTGTTCTTATAAAAAATCAAAACGTTCGCGAATAAATGGTTTGATGAACAAAGGAATCGGGATTGTAACCACAAGTACTTCGCAATACAACGATTGTAATACAGGTGCTGCTGATAGCCGCTTTATGGGAATTATCCTACTGTCGTTGAAAGCCACTGACCGAAACACGATCAATGTTAGCTGGAAAGGTGAAACTGTAACACCTGGTGATGGCAGTCCAACTCAACCACGGATCTGGAATCTGAGGCTTCAATACAGGCTTGGTGAAAGCGGACTTTTTATCGATGTTCCGGGTGTAGCGGATTTCATTTCTTCGCCGGCAACGGGTGATTCGGTTCAATTCGGGCCTACGACATTGCCTACTGAATGCAACAACGAGGCCGTTGTTCAGTTACGCTGGATTTATTTTGAATCATCTGCCGGAATCGCTGGTGGAAGCAGGCCTCAATTGCGCCTTGACGATATTGAAGTAAGCAGTCTTCAAACAGTAGGTTTAAGTGAAGTACGGGCAAACAAATTACTTTCTATATTCCCCAATCCGGCACATGAAAAGTTCACTATCCTTACCAATGCAAGCAGTAAAGGCACAATCCAGGTAACCGACCAGGTTGGCAGGCTGGTTAAGCTGGAAGTATTCAGCCAGGTTTCACCGACTTTCGATTGCTCAAATCTACCGAAAGGGATTTATTTTGTAAAAGTGACTGATAGTTCCAATGGCAATATCAAAACCAATAAGTTACTCGTTCAGTAGGATGATTGCCTGCAGGAATTGATAATTTAAATGAATTTCTAAATAAAAAAGTCAGGGCTTCGCTTTATGTGAGGCCCTGATTTTTTTGCTCATGAGTCTCCTATCATTAGGAAGGAGTTGTTAAGTATAACTACTGATAAAGTTCTTAACACTCAAATTTTTGATCCAGTAATTCCGGGTTTTTAACAATCTTTTTCAGGTAACGGAACAGCATGCCACCGTGTGAAGCATCCACAACCCGGTGATCGAGGGCAGCACCAAGGGACAAAATGGTGCGTGGTAAAATCTCTTCGCCAACCACTGC
>CAIWMA010000584.1 GCA_903913645.1 uncultured Bacteroidales bacterium
AACCCCGGCTATAATTTTTTCAAGGAAGGATCGGCCTTTTTCTATACCGTAGGTGCAAAGGTTACATGGAATTTCTGGAACTGGAATCAAACCAGCCGTGAAAAACAGATACTGGATATGAACAGCAACATTATCGAAAATCAGAAAAACGCTTACGACCTCGCCAACAAAGCACAGGTTCAGCAATACCTGGCTGATGTTCAGAAAGCAGATGAACTGATTAAAAGCGATGAAGAAATCATCAAATTGCGAAAATCAATAACGCTTTCAGCTGCTTCTCAACTCGAAAACGGAACACTTACCGCCACCGAATTTGTTACAGAACAACTCGCCGAAGAACAGGCTCTACTAAACCGCAATCTTCATAAAATGCAACTCTTGCAGTCGAAAGCGCTTTATAAAGCGGCAACGGGGGGATTATAAATTTTACTAATTCAACGATCATCATATAACCCACATAAGAAATTAAATTTTTGAACTTTATGGCTAAATCATTTAATACAATGGCAACAACCTGTAATCTATTCTTAGTAATAGCATTAGTTTGGTTATCTTCCTGCAGCAACAACAACAACCTGAGTGATGCTTATGGAAATTTCGAAGCCGTTCAGGTAACTGTTTCTTCCGAAAGTGCAGGAAAAATTCATTATTTGAATGTTGAAGAAGGATCGCAACCTGATTCCGGAACTATAGTGGCTTTGGTTGATACCACCGATTGGTACCTGAAAAAGCTACAGCTTCAGTCGCAAAAAAAGGCTGTTTCGGTTAAAAGCAGCAATATCGAGAGTCAGATTGCGGTTCAGCTGCAGCAAAAGGCCAACCTTACAGTTGAAAAAAATCGCGTAACTAAACTCATCGCTGACAAAGCAGCCACGCCAAAACAACTGGATGATATAAACGGGGCAATTGATTTGGTCGACAAACAGGTCGCGGCTATACAAACCCAGAATGCGGGAATTACCGAAGAAATGGAAGTTATCGACAGGCAGATCGCCCAGGTTAATGAATCCATCCATAAATGTTATATCCGTAATCCGGTAAAGGGAACGGTTCTGAGCAAATATGCCGAAGCCGGAGAGATTGCAGCTCCTGGTCGGGCGCTTTATAAAATTGCCGATCTTAGCGTGATGGAACTTAAAGTTTATGTTTCGGGAACCCAGCTTCCAGGCATAAAGCAAAATCAGCAGGTGGAGGTATTGATTGATGCGGATAAAAAAACAAACCGTAAATTGAGCGGAGTTGTGAGCTGGATTTCACCAAAAGCTGAATTTACCCCTAAAATTATTCAAACCAAGGAAGAGCGGGTGAACCTCGTATATGGAGTTAAAATCAGGGTGCCAAACGATGGAAGCCTGAAAATTGCAATGCCGGCAGAAGTTAATTTTACAACTAAAAGTGAATAAGACAATCCAATTATAGTTAAACCAAGTTCAAACAAATCCTGAAAACCATGAAAATCACTATCACTACAGCATTACTAGTAATTTCAATGGCATTTGCCGGAGCGGCCAGTGCACAGTCAAAAGCGGATAAAATTCTGGGTTATTACCTGACTTACGATGATGAAACCGGGGCCGAAAAATCGCAGGTTCAGATATTTAAAAGCACGAATGGCAAATACTATGGTAAAATTGTCTGGCTTAAAGAACCAAATAAGAATGGCAAACCAAAGGTTGACGACAAAAATCCTGAGGTTAAACTGCAAAGCCGTGCTATTATTGGCCTCGAAATGCTGAAAGGCTTCAAATATAATGAATCCGATAATGAGTGGAATGATGGTTCCATCTATAATCCGGCAAGTGGAAAAACCTATAACTGTTATATCAATTTTGAATCCGCCACCAAAGTTAAAATCAGAGGTTATATCGGAGCTTCGTGGATGGGATTAGGCAAAACAGCTTACTGGACAAAAGAACCAGCATTGAGAAAATAGGAGTTAGGGGTTAGGATTTTGGGATTTGGGTTGCATTATGGTCAATCAGTTGTTAATCAATTGTTGTCCCGCTTCACCTTTTCACATTTCGCTTTGTAATCCAGTGCCTTTACAGCACTGGTTTATTCGCCTTTCGTTCTGTCGTAATCATTCATTAATTCGCCAAAATGCCAGCTAACATTTCTATTAATGCCAGTAACATAACCAAGCGTTATGGCGACAAAACTGCGCTTGATGATATTTCGTTCGACGTGGCTAAAGGGGAGTTATTCGGATTTATCGGACCCGATGGTGCCGGGAAAACCACTCTGTTCAGGCTTATAACTTCGCTGTTGATTCCTGATAAAGGTTCACTTACAGTGGAAGGTCTTGATACGGTTAAAGATTACATTAAACTGCGTAAAATACTGGGTTATATGCCAGGCCGTTTTTCGTTGTACCAGGATCTGACGGTTGAAGAAAACCTGAAGTTTTTTGCCGGTATTTTCAAAACGACACCCGAGGCCAATTACGAGTTGGTGAAAGATATTTACAGCCAGATCGAACCATTTAAAAACCGGAAAGCCGGAAAACTTTCGGGAGGAATGAAGCAGAAGCTTGCATTGTCATGTGCCCTGATTCATAAACCTGAAGTACTCGTGCTCGATGAGCCTACAACCGGCGTTGATGCCGTTTCGCGTATCGAATTCTGGGAAATGCTTGGCAGGCTTCGACGCAGCGGTATAACTATTGTTGTTTCAACGCCTTATATGGACGAAGCCTCCCGTTGCGACCGGGTTGCACTTATACAGAATGGCAAAATCATGAGCATTGATACACCGGATTCAATCCAAAACAATTACAGCAGAGGATTGTGGGCAGTAAAATCGGATGATACATACCGTTTACTCACTGATCTGAGACAGTTTAAATCCACCAGGACAGCTTTCCCGTTTGGGGAACACATTCACCTTTCGCTGAAGGACGAATTGATTAAACCGGCTGAAATTGTATCCTACCTGGAATCAACGGGCCACAGCAATATCCATATTTCGAAAATCGAACCGACAATTGAAGATTGTTTTATGGAAATGATGGGAGCGGAGAGTAATATGAGTGCTACGAGTCAAAAATAGAAAATGAGTGAGGGGTGACTGGGAGAAGGGAGAAAAAGAGACCTCTAAAAAGAAAATACGATGGAATAGAAATGTTCCCCCAAAAAATAAACATGATTTATCCCTTTGGAATTTGAAATAGAAGAACAATTGAACATTAGAATGAAAGAATAATATAAAACTAAATTAGAACAGCAATAATCCATTTAACCGTCGCCCAGTCACCCCTCGCCTTGTCATCTCTCGCCCTAAAATCCAACCCCAAACCCCTGAATGAAAATCATTGAAGTAGAAAACCTGGTTAAAAAGTTCGGCAGTTTTGTAGCCAACGACCATCTCACTTTTTCGGTTGATGAAGGTGAGATTTATGGTTTCCTTGGAGCAAATGGAGCAGGTAAAACCACAGCCATGAAAATCCTTTGCGGGTTGTCGTCCCCGACATCCGGAAAAGTAATGGTGGCTGGGTATGATGTTTACCATCAAACGGAAATGATTAAAAAGCGGATTGGCTATATGAGCCAGCGGTTTTCGCTGTTTGAGGATTTATCGGTTTGGGAGAATTTCCAGTTTTTCGGAGGCATTTACGGACTTTCACCTGCAAAAATCAGGGAGAGGACGACAGAACTTCTTGGCCGCCTGGGACTCGAAAGTGAGAAAAAGCAAATTTTAGGTTCACTGCCCTTGGGCTGGAAACAGAAACTGGCGTTCTCGGTAGCCATTATTCACCGTCCATCCATTGTTTTTCTTGATGAGCCTACCGGTGGTGTTGATCCGATTACACGGCGTCAGTTTTGGGAAATTATATATGAAACAGCCAGCCAGGGAATCACGGTTTTTGTAACTACTCACTATATGGACGAAGCCGAATACTGCAGGCGGGTCAGCATTATGGCCGATGGGAAAATTGTAGCACTAGATACCCCCGCTAACCTGAAAACGAAATACAATGCAGCAAATATTGAGGGAGTTTTCTTAAAAATTGCCAGGAATTAATGCTAAAGAGTAATTTACAAATTACGATTGACGAGTTACGAATGAACTGAGCCATTAAAATATCATTAAAAAAAATGAAATACAAATGTTAATCCACCCCAATAGTAACTCGTAAATCTGAAATCACACATTTAGTTATTCTACCCCAATCACCAATCACCAATCGCCAATCAGAAATCAATGCGAGGTTTTATCATCAAAGAGTTTTATCATATTTTCCGCGACATCAGGTCGATGGTTGTTCTTTTCGGTATGCCAGTGATACAGGTTTTGTTATTTGGATTTGCGCTTTCCACGGAAGTGAAAAATGCCCCGATTGCTATTATTGATCATTCCAACGACCAGGTTACAAGGGCAATTACAACCAAACTGCTTTCGTCCGGATTTTTTATTCTAAGCGACCAGGTGCCGGGAGAAGGACACATTGAGGAGGTTTTCAGGCATGGTAAAGTTAAAGAAGTGATTGTTTTCGAAAGTGATTTTGCCTCGAAACTCGAAAAAGACCGACAGGCCGGAATACAGATAATTGCCGATGCCAGCGACCCGAACACAGCGAATCTTGTAGTAAGTTATACTTCAGCCATTATCGGCGATTATCAGCAGGAATACCTCAAAGGGATGTCGTTGCCGGTTACGGTCCGTACCGAATCGCAGATGATGTACAACCCTGCATTGAAAAGTGTTTTTATGTTTGTTCCCGGCGTAATTACCATATTGCTGATGCTGATAACAGCCATGATGACCTCCATTTCAATTGCACGCGAAAACGAACTGGGTACCATGGAAATTCTGCTGGTTTCACCAATGCGGCCCATCCAGATTATTGCCGGCAAGGTGCTTCCTTATGTTTTACTAGCCTTCACCAATGCGTTGATAATTCTATTGCTTAGTTACTTCGTGCTGGGCATGCCGGTGAAAGGAAGCCTTGTGCTTTTGCTGGCCGAAAGCCTGTTGTTTATAGTTATGGCTTTGTCGCTGGGAATTTTTATTTCAACCGTCAGCAACAGCCAACAGATGGCTATGATGCTTTCGATGTTTGCCCTGATGTTGCCCACCATTCTGCTCAGCGGGTTTATTTTCCCCATCGAAAATATGCCGGTTCCCTTGCAGATATTCAGCAATATCATGCCGCCGCGCTGGTTTATTATTATCGTAAAATCGATTATGATAAAAGGACTTGGTTTTAAATACATATGGAAAGAAACGCTTATCATTGCCGGGATGGCAGTGTTTTTTATCGCACTGAGTATTAGGAAGTTTAAAATCAGACTGGAGTAGGGGGGCGAAGAGGCGAGGGAGAGAAAGGGTGACTAAGAGACGAAGAGACTGAGGGATGGAGGGACGAAGAAACATGTTCAAACCAGTCACCAGTTACTAATTACCAGTTACCAGTCACCAGTAACAAATTACCAACAAATCAGAAAATTGAGAATAATTTTATTCATATTACAAAAAGAATTCCGGCAGATTTTTCGCAATAAAGCGATGCTGCCTATCATATTCGTGATACCGGTTGTACAATTGCTGGTGCTTGCATTTGCCGTTACGTTCGAAATTAAAAATATTAACCTGGTGATTGTCGACCAGGATCATTCGGTTGCTTCGAGGCAGCTGGTTTCAAAATTTGCAGCTCCTACATTTTATCACATAAAAGCATATTCCGATTCGTATACGGAAGCCGAAGAACAGCTCAAAACCGGCAAAGCCCACCAGATACTCATCATTCCCAACAATTTTGAACAGGACCTGCAGAAAGAATCGAAAGCCTCGGTTCAACTTATCACCAATGCCATCGACGGAAGCGCGGCTGCCATTATGAATGCTTACGGCAATTCAATTATCATGGATTACAACCAGGATATACTTGTTGACTTGTCTGGTGGGATGGATATTAAACCGCCTATTGATATCAGGTATTCGTATTGGTTTAATCCTGAATTGGATTATAAAACCTATATGGTGCCGGGAATCCTGGTGTTGCTGGTTACTATAATCGGAATGTTTTTATCCTCGATGAACGTGGTTCGCGAAAAGGAAATGGGCACTATTGAACAGATCAATGTTTCGCCGGTTAAAAAATACCAGTTTGTTATCGGCAAACTGCTGCCGTTCTGGTTTATCGCTTTGTTCGAACTGGGTTTCGGGCTAACGCTTGCCCGAATTGTGTTCGACATTCCTATCCTGGGTAGCCTGTGGTTAATATTTGGTGTGGCTTCTGTATATTTATTAGCCACACTTGGTATTGGCCTTTTAATATCAACTTTGGTGAATACTCAACAACAGGCTATGTTCCTGGCCTGGTTTTTTGCGGTAGTTTTTATAATGATGAGTGGATTATTTACTCCGGTTGACAGTATGCCGGAATGGGCTCAGGATATAAATATAATCAATCCCATTGCCTATTTTATCCGGATTATCCGGATGATTATGCTAAAAGGTTCACAATTTCAGGATATTCTAAAGCCGTTTGCAGCAATAGCCATTTATGCAGTTTGTGCGCTTACGCTAGCCGTTTGGCGATACAGGAAAGTCGCTTCCTGATAGTTCCCTTGTAAAGTCCGCGTGCCTTGAAGAGGCACGGTTAGTTGATTCTTCCTGGAAAGTTTATTAACTAAACGTATTCGATTATGTTAGCTTCGCCATGCAGTATCATCATGCCATTCATAGCCAGCGAATCCAGATCATTTACGATAGGATAAACCGAAACAGGTGCTATTTTCTGAATCCTGCTGATCAGTTTTTCGGTAAAAAACTTATTATTCATAATGGATCCCATTATAAGTGTGGCATCTACGTTAAATTCTAAAACAGCCGCCATGCTTCCTATTTCTTTTGCAATCTGGTATGCCATGGCATCAATGTAAAACATGGCTTTTTCATCACCCGTGTCTACCATTGAGGTAACTTCGCTAAGTGATTTGGTACCGAGGTAAGCTTTTATTCCGCCTTGTTCGGTAATCAGTTTATGCATTTGTTCGCGGGTATATTTGCCGTTGTAACATAAATCAATCAGTTGGCCAACCGGCAGGCTCCCGGCGCGTGTCATTGAAAACGGGCCGTCGCCGTCGAATGCCTGGTTTACATCAACTACCTGTCCACAGCGATGAGCCCCAACCGATACGCCGCCATTGCCGATGTATGCGATAACCATTTTCAATTCCTTGTAATTGCGGTTAATGCTTTTGGCATACTCGCGCGACACATTAAAATGATTGAGCGCATGGAAGATGGAATTTCTTTCAATCTGCGGTAATCCCGAAACCTTGGCAATAGGTTCCATTTCGTCAACCACTACAGGATCGGCCAGGTAAGCTTTCGCATTCGGCAATTTTGCTGCAATTTTATCGGCAATAAGTCCACCCAGGTTGGTGGCGTGCATTCCCATTACGCCAATCCTCAGGTCACGTTTCATGGCATCATTCACCTGGTATACGCCCGATTTAAGAGGTTTTATCAGGCCTCCGCGAGCCATAACCACAGCTATATCACCGAATTCGATCTGGTTGTTTTTTAGCTCTTCCATGATCAGTTCGGTTCGGTAATCAAGTTCTTCAATAACATGTGAAAATCCGATCAGGGCTTCCGGTTTATGTCGGATGGATTTCAGGAAGATAAGGCTGATATTGCGATATACCGCTATTTTGGTTATATCTACTTCCGGATATATTACCAGGATCTGTTTTGCTGACATGGCAAGGGTTTATTTTGAAAGGTCAAATTTATTAATATTTCCGGTATGTTTCCCGACAGGAAGAAGGATTAATGAAATGTTCTTGTTTCAGGTTTCAAGTTTCTTGTTTCCATGTTGAATAAGTGCATTATTCACTCCTTATTTTTCACTTTTCACTCTTAGTTTTTCACTATTCATCTCCATCCTCACCATCCATATGCTTATTAATGATATACCAGGTTACCGCCCGGCCTACGAAGTACATAGCCAGGAGGAAGATAAAAGGGTAATCGGACATAATCCCAATATTGCCGGTATAGTTCAGCAAAACAAGTAAAAGCCCTAAAACGGCAATAACAATTAAATCAGGAATTCTTTGTTTACTGAGCATATAAATGATTTTTGGCAAACGTACAAAAATCCGGAATTATATTGGTTGAAACGCTCGGATATCTGCTGAATAGTCGGTAGTGAATCCGGAAACATAAAGTTTTCGCAAATAATTTATAAATAACCCAGCTCTTTTTATGACCAGAATTCAAATAAATCCTCTATGGTTTCTCGTTCCTTAAGGATTTCTAAGGCATCTGTTTCGGTTGAATAACCGATTACTTTCGGCATTTGCCTGCTGTTATACCTCGACCACATGCTTAAAGTGTATGCCCCGGCATCGTGAATTAACAGAAAATCGCCTTCTTCTACAACTGGTAACTCCAGGTCCCTTGCAATAACATCACCGGCGAAGCAAAGAGGCCCGGCGACGGTGTATCTGGTTAAGTCGGTTCCCGATTTAAGGATGCCGTTCTTGTCAACAACCGAAATATGATGATGCCAATCCTCAGGATTGTAACATTTGCGAAGAAAAAGGTCGGCTCCAACATGGGTCATAATGATATTATAACCTGGCTCCCGTTTCACATATTCTACTTTTGAAGCAACCCAACCTGAGTTTGCATATATATAGCGCCCGAATTCAGTAATCAGCCTGAAATGTCCATTGAAAAGTTCAGGGCAGGAAGCTTTGAGCATTGTTGCGTATTGCTCCATCGAAACCGGAGCTTTATCAGAATGGTATGATACCGGAAGTCCACCACCAATATCAAAAGTTTTAATTTGATTTTGTTTCGAATTCAGTTTAAGCTTTTCGTTTATTTCAACCGCCAGATCTAAAACCTTTCGTATACCTTCAACTACCAAAGGAACCGGGCAGCCTTGTGAGCCGATGTGAACATGTATAGCCTGGAGACATTTATGTTTCAAAAAATAAGCAATAATTCTTTCCTTGTTGTCACCAATGGGAATGCCAAATTTTGAAATTGCACCTGCAACGCTTGTCGATTTTATGTTTCCAGCTCCAACCTGTGGATTTACCCGAATACCGATGGTACTTTTAGATTTAACGGTTTTCAGAATTTCAATTATTCTGTCGATTTCGTGGAAAGAATCAGCATTCAGGTGAACGCCTGCTTTTAAGGCATATTCGAGTTCAGCATTGGTTTTGGCGGGAGAATCAAAAACGATAGTTTCAGAAGCGAATCCGGCCTTTTCAGCCAGGTGAAGTTCGGGGAAACTGGCTATTTCCACGCCTACACCAAGGGTTTTAATTTTGCTGAAGACTTTGGTAAGCGGATTTGCTTTTACCGCTATGGAATGCAAGGCATTTTGAGGAAACAAATTCTGCAGGTCGATAATCCTTTCCTTGATAGAACTCAGATTATAAAATACAATGGCTGTATCATTAGCATTTATTAAAGTTTTGTCCTTGAGCGCTTTGCTGATAGCAGAGCTCATTTCTTCCTTTGAAAGATTCGGTTTAATCACTTGGAGATTAATAAAATTAGACCAGTAATAAAACGAGAAAGGGCAAGGTTTAATTGCGTAAACCACGACTCTTCATCCTGATACAAACTTAGGTTTTTTTATCTCACGACTGGAAGCGAAATCGCAAAGAGTTACTATTTTATACTTTGCCTGCACAGGCTATAGTTAATCAATTATCAGAAAATCAATTAAATAGAGTGTGTTCATTAAGCTGAAAAGCCGGGCCCCGGTATTTCGAAATTTTAAAAACAGGCCTGGCAATATATGGGTAAGCCGTACTAGATGGACAGTTCAGCTTCGTTGAAATTCGTCAATACTCCGCTCAGAAGTTTTCTGCCAAATTTTACCCGCGTCTGGTATAAAACCGGAAATACATCCTGCCAGTTCAGGCCAAGTTTAGCCAACGTCTTGTTTTTTTCGTTTTCTGTCCAGTCCGATTCTTTATAAAACTCTACCTGTCCCTTTTCGACAAATACCACAGGCTGAATATTTTCCATATCGCCCGATTCATTAGGCGAACAGAAACCTACATGTTTGGTCTTGTTGTTGAAAAAAAAGTCTGTAATTACAATATGAATGGCATTGGTGCCTTCATTAACTTCAGTTTTATCCGATGCAATAACATATTCAATTTTGTCGGCCATCCAATATTCCCACACTTGGTTTTCGAGTAAATCAGCTTTTGATAGATCGAGGAGTCGTTTTTTATCCATTTCAATCCTTTTAAAAAAAAATATACTATACATAGATAGTAAAACCGTGCGCTAAACTTCTACATG
>CAIWMA010000585.1 GCA_903913645.1 uncultured Bacteroidales bacterium
ATTGCCCGGCTGCAGATGGCTTCCACTTCCTGCATAATATGAGTGGAAAGGATAACCGTTTTTTCTTTTCCAATTCCTTTGATGAGTTCGCGGATTTCGAGCAATTGGTTAGGATCAAGGCCTGAGGTTGGTTCGTCCAGAATAAGTACTTCTGGATTATGAATTAAAGCCTGTGCAAGTCCCACGCGCTGACGATATCCTTTTGAGATAGAGCCAATCTTCTTATTCTGCTCCGGACCTAATCCTGTCTTCTCAATAATTTCGCGTATCCGGATCTTTGAATCTTTTCCCAGTTTATGAATACCGGCCACAAACTCCAGGTATTCTTTAATATACATATCGAGGTAAAGCGGATTATGTTCCGGCAGATATCCAACAATCTTTTTAACTTCTTCAGTTTCAAAAAGAACATCATGTCCGTAAACCGAAGCCGTGCCCGAAGTAGGAGGGATGTAACCTGTAAGTATTTTCATCAAAGTGGATTTGCCGGCACCATTTGGACCCAACAAACCAACAATTTCTCCTTTACCGATATTGATATTTACATTGTCAAGCACTACCTGGCTGCCATAAACCTTTGTAATATCGTGGGTTATAATCGACATGTTCACGTTTTTATAATTTGCAAACCTACAAATAATAGCCGAAACTGCAGGCTTTTAAGCTGCATTTGGGATAAATTGTGATTTCCAGATTGAAAGGCCCAAGTCTCAAATTTCAAATTCCAAGTCCCAAAGCACATGCTCGAAAAAAAGTGGAGAATTCTAAAGCTGAACGATAAAAGTTATATCCAATAAACCCGGGATCTTAATAAGATTTCTCTCTTGGGGTTTGAGATTTGGAATTTGGTTCTCGGAATTTATTACGTGGAATTTAGATCTGGGAATTTCCGAATTAGTCTGTTGATATCATTATTGATACCGACTTAAAATGTCAGTAAGCCAAATAATTAAGCGCCGAATTTTAATCCGTAAGTATTTTGTAATTCTAATGCATTTTTAATTACTTTTGCACCCTCATATTTGCAACCTCCGAGACACTTTCGTGGATACTGAAAAGTAATCGACAAAATATTGTGAATAAGTCTTTGGAATTTCAAATTATAATAATACCTTTGCACCCCTTTTTATACCAATCAGGGATTATTTGATTAACAGCATATTACTCAGGACGATGAACACATTAAGTTACAAATCAGTCACTCCAAAAGCCGCCGATATCAAAAAGGAATGGGTTTTGGTTGATGCCGAAAACGAAATTCTGGGCCGTATGGCAACACAAGTTGCCAGGATTCTTCGCGGTAAAACGAAAACCAACTATACTCCTCATCTCGATTGTGGTGACAATGTCATTATTATCAACGCCGAAAAGATCCGTCTTACAGGTAAAAAGATGAACGACAAAGAGTATGTTCATTATTCAGGTCATCCAGGCGGGCAGAAAATAAACACTCCCAGGATCATGCTGAATAAGAAACCTACATACGTAGTTGAAGAAGCCGTACGCGGTATGCTTCCTAAAACCAAACTTGGTGCTGAATTATTCCGCAACCTGCGCGTTTTCGCCGGTGCTGAACATACACACGAAGCTCAACAGCCAAAAAAGATTAACATTAACGAAATTAAATAAATACAATGGAGACTACGAATGCTATTGGTAGGCGTAAATGTGCTGTAGCACGTGTTTACATCAAAGAAGGTACTGGTGTAATCACCGTTAACGGACGTGACTTTAAAGAATATTTCCCAACCGCAATTTTACAGAATACTGTTTTGCAGGCATTCGAAATTTCAGCTACGGTTGGAACTTACGATGTAACTGCTAACCTCGACGGTGGTGGCATTACAGGCCAGGCCGGAGCATTGAGGCTCGGTATTTCACGTATTCTCTGCGAACTCGACCCAACACGTCGTCCTGCTCTGAAGGCTGAAGGCCTGATGCGTCGCGATCCACGTATGGTTGAACGTAAAAAATTCGGACAGAAAAAAGCCCGTAAACGCTTCCAGTTCAGCAAGCGTTAATATTGAAAATGAAGGTAGTTTAGTATCTAAATTGCCAGGACTCCTGTATACCTTACAGGGCTACCTGGCAATTGCGACATTAAAGAATGTAAACTAATTAAATCAGGAGATAATTTAAATGGCAAGAACAACATTTGACGAATTACTCGACGCTGGCGCACATTTTGGCCACCTCCGTCGTAAATGGAATCCTAATATGGCTCCGTATATCTTTATGGAACGCAACGGGATCCACATCATCGACCTTTACAAAACCATTGCTAAAATCGATGAAGCTGCTGCAGCTATCAAGCAAATTTCGAAATCAGGAAAACGTATCCTTTTCGTAGCTACAAAAAAACAGGCTAAAGAATTGGTTGCAGAACTGGTTCGTCCTACCAATATGCCTTACGTAACTGAGCGCTGGCCGGGTGGAATGCTTACCAACTTTGCAACTATACGCAAAGCTGTTAAGAAAATGTCATCCATAGACAAACTGATGGTTAGCCCTGCTTTCCTTGGTATTTCGAAACGTGAACGTCTCCAGATTACCCGCGAACGTGCAAAACTCGAAAAGAACTTAGGTTCAATCGCCGACCTTAACAAACTTCCTTCGGCTGTTTTCGTGGTTGATATCATGAAAGAACACATTGCCATTGCTGAGGCACGCAAACTCAACATACCTACTTTCGCTATCGTTGATACAAACAGCGATCCTAACCTGGTTGACTTCCCTATCCCTGCTAACGACGACGCTTCAAAATCAATCGCTCTGATCATCAAAAAAATGATTGAAGCTATTGACGAAGGAAGCAGCGAACGCAAGCTAGATCGTGACAAACGTGAAGAAGAAGGTGAAGAAACAGAGGAGCAGGCAGCAAGCAGAATCAGCGGTGATGATGATGACGACGACGCACGCGAAGTTGCACGTAAAAAACGCGTTGCAGCAGGTTTAGAGCCAGCTGATGGCGACGATCGCAAACGTCCACGTAAAGCGGTTACACGCAAACCTGCACCTGGTGCAGCCCGCAAACCAAGACCATAATTACTTGAAAATTTTATTGTGTTCATAAACCTGTACTCTTAGTGCAGGTTTATGCAATTACAACGGTTAATAAACAAATTGAAAGAAAAATAACAATGGCTAATATTACAGCATCAGAGGTAAATAAACTGCGCCAGATGACCGGTGCCGGAATGATGG
>CAIWMA010000586.1 GCA_903913645.1 uncultured Bacteroidales bacterium
ACCAGCATTTTTTTATCTCCGACCACAGTAATCTGACGAACTTTGCACGGATGCAGCCAGGACGCTAAAATGTTGCATTTTACTCCGTTGCTGTAGCTGAAGGTGGCAGAGACAACATCTTCTATTTGGGGTTCCAGCAGGCAGCTTCCAGTTGCAGTAACCTCTGAAGGGTGGTCATTGAGCCAGTAATTAAAGATTGATATATCGTGCGCGGCCAAATCCCAAAGCGCATTGGCATCATTCCTGACCGGGCCTAAATTAGTGCGCTGTCCGTGAATAAAAAGTATTTTTCCCAATTCGCCGCTCTCTATCTGCTCTTTGGCATAACGAATGCCCGAATTGTAAAGGAACACGTGGCCTACCATAAAGCACAATTTTTTTTGTTCTGCCACTGCCATCAGTTCACGGACTTGTTGAGCAGAAGGCGCTATCGGTTTTTCAATGAAGAGATGCTTGCCTGCCTGTAGCGCCGCCAGGGCAATTTCGTAATGAGACCCCAGGGGGGTGGCAACAATCACCGCATCCAGCCCGTTTCCCGGCGCGACCACTTCAGTATAATCAGTGGTGAACGGGACTTTATACCTGTTCAGCTTGCGCTGTTTCTCCGGCGACTTGTCGCAAATTATTTCAAGAGAAACATCAGGATTTTCGTAAAAATTTCGAAACAGATTAGGTCCCCAATGTCCCAGGCCGATCATGCCTACTTTTAACATTTTGACTCCATGCTTAAATTATAATATTCTTAACAGCCGTGCCGGATTTCCCGCATAAACCCCGGGAACAATAATGTTCTTTACCACAACACTTCCTGCTCCAATCACTACATTGTCACAAATTTTTACCGGGAGAATCGTGGAGTTTGAACCGATATTTACTTTGTTGCCGATAACAGTAGGAAGCCAGTCTTTATCTTCTCTGGACGGCATTCCTCCCTTAAACAAGTCATTGATGAACATTACGCCATGAGCAATAAAACAGTCTTCCCCGATTGAAACCTTATCGCAAATGAAAGAATGCGACTGTACTCTAGTCCTGCTGCCAATTTTTACATTACGCTGAATTTCAACAAAAGGTCCGACAAAGCAATCATCTCCAAACGTACATGAATAAAGATTCACCGGTTCAACAACTTTAAAATTACTGCCGTGTTTTATATTAACAATCCGGCACTGATATCTGGTTATTTCAGAATCCATTAAAACTCCCCCGGCAACTGTTGCATTAAGTTATTTCAATCCGACCCCGACTTTTATCCATGGCTCCAGCATTTCCCACCAGCCGACAAATGGTTTTATTTTAGAATAATTCTTTTTTGCCGCAGGATAGATCATACTGATTGGCACCTCGATGCACCGGTACTTAAGCTTCAGCGCTTTGGCATATATATAATATTCAAACTGATAATGCCAAAGCCAATCCTCCTGCCATTTTACAGCTTTATTATTCACAATATCCGTTTTAAATGCACGATAACCGCAAGTCGCATCAGTCAGCTTCTTAAAGAAAAGCAGCCGGATCATGGTATTTACCACCCAGGGAATGGATATTTTCCTGAACAGCGGCAGATTGGGTGAATTCCCGCCCTCCAGGAAACGAGATCCGGTAACATAGTCAGCCGCGCCGTCTTTAATGGGGTTGATCCTGAAAGTCGGATAAAGCGTACACTATTTGTCGGTCACCCCTAAATACTCCATGAACAACCTGTCTCTGGCCACTGATTCGGTTGACCATCGGTAGTTTCCCATGACTGTCTGCACATTTGTCGTCTCAATGCAGTCGAACCAATCGAGAATCTGGGCGATGGAGCGTTGCTTAAGCCACTTGTCCAGTTGTTTTTCGAGAGTGACAAGCGTCTTCGTTTTCCCGCTTTCATTCTTTCCAAGCCTGGCCTGCACTTCCTTTATTTTCTTCGTCAGGAAACAATGGTATCCCAGCGCGACAAACTGCACGAATTGTCTTCCCCGCAGATTGTCTGGATACCATGTGCGCGGCCTCGCGCCG
>CAIWMA010000587.1 GCA_903913645.1 uncultured Bacteroidales bacterium
GATGTTTGAATAAACCAGGTCTAACTTATTTATAATCGATTGAATGTCATTTAGCAATTAAAAGGAGAATCAATGTCATTCCACCATATCCATACATTTTATTACTTTTGGCTCCTATTAAAAATTCCTCATGGCAAAGTATTTTCTACCCATCATCTTTCTTATTGTAAGTATCTTTTTTAGCAGACCAGTTTCGGCTCAAAAAGTACATAATTCCTTTGTAGGAATAAGATTTGGCACTGCTTTGCCTATGGGCGAATTAGCCTCACACAAATATGGATACGGCGGTTATGCTCTATTAGGAAAAAGTTTTGGAGGTGAGGCTGCCTGGTTTATAACGCCGAAACTCGGATTTGGAGTTGACTACTCTATGAATTCGTTCAATTTTGCAACGGGCTATTATGTTGAAGATTTTTACCAGGCCAATTCAGCAGATTATATGAATGTAAATATGCTTTCAGGGCCATGGAGGCTGAAAACTTATATGGGAGGCGCATATTACAAAATTTCTCTGAACCGGAAATTCTCTTCTACACTCAAGCTTATGGGCGGGTTATTCACTGCCAGATCACCAGACCAGTTTTTTGGAATTAAAACCTATATGGCAGGCAATCTGAATTGGTATAAAACAGGAGCTAAGGATAGAAAATTTACTTTTCTTACCGGTGTTTCGCTTGAATATAAATTATACCCGCAAGTGAGCCTCGTTTTACAGGCTGATTATACTTATGCTCATGCAGCCTTCACCTTTATTACAGGAAATACCTCAAGTTATACCGATTACCTGGGTATGCCTGTTTTCAGATTGCAACCTGGAATAAATATTCATTTCTAATAGCTTTTCGCGCATATTAAAAATTTTGCGAATGCCAATTAAGGGTTTATAGGAAAAGTTTAAATTTCACCTTCTTACTTTTTCAACATCTTCAGGCCTATTCACATGAGTAGCCGGCACCTTTATAAAATCTTATGTTCAAATATTTTATCTCATTATTTTAGCAATGAGATTTTAAACTTAATTGTATTCTAAAATTATTTTTCGAAAGACAACTTCGAATTTTATTGTTTTTCCTTCCCTGTAATCACCCTACATAAAAATTGCTAAATATAACAGGGCTCAATGGTAGTATCACCTAAATATCACCCAATCGTTCATATATAGCCATATTCAATAGTTGATATATATCAATTAAAAACCGGGTACTTAATTTTTTTTAAGGTAAATATATCATCAAAAACCTCTGAATTATATAAAAATATAGGAACATATTTGCATGTGAATTAATTCACAACTGATCAACTTTGTATTCTTCTTCCGAAACCCTAATAATCAAACATAAACAAAACAAAACCAACAAATTATGAAAAAAAATCTATTTGCAATTGGTATTGGATTTCTCCTTATCGGAGCCAGTATCTTTTCGGCTTGTGAAGGTCCTGAAGGAGCTATGGGTCCTGCTGGTCCAACCGGAGCCAACGGAGCTAATGGCGCAGCAGGAGTTAATGGTATTAACGGAGTTAACGGAGTTGATGGATTGAATGGCACCAACGGTACAAATGGCACCAACGGTGTTAATGGTACAGATGGTAAAGATGCAAATTCATCCTGCCTTGTTTGCCATACAGTAGCTAACTTTGATGCTAAAATTGCTGAATACCATTTCTCAAAACATTACTTTGGTACTTCAAGCTCCAGAAACACCAAATATTGTGCACGTTGCCACACACACGAAGGATTCCAGGAACTTCAGGGAAATGGTAAATTTGCTTCTACAACTAATGATATACCTAACGCAACCAGAATTAACTGCAAAACCTGCCATGCACACAAAGGTTTTGATTTTTCGGGTGATACAGTTTCACAGATTCTGGCTACCACTTCACCAGTTTACCTGAATTATAACAAAAACGCATCATCTACCGACTTTGGTCATATAAACAATCTTTGCGTTTCCTGCCACCAGATTCGGGGTGCAACAGCAGAAGTGTATTCAGACACAACGCTTACACCTAAAGTTCTTAACAAAGCTTTTGTACAGCTTCCTTACTTTCCTTTCGCTACATCAAAAGACGACAATGCAGATGTTAACTTCTTGGCAGGCAGAAGCTTCGCAGTTCATGATGGAAACCAATCCAATTTATTCACCGGCATCAACGGTTATGAATATACAGGCATAACCTATACCCGGACATGGAAACACTCAGATGCAGCTTGTACTGACTGTCACATGAATACTTTTGATCCAATAAAAAATATTGGTGGCCATACCTTGATTGTAAACGAAGACGAATGTATTAAATGTCATGGTTCAGACAAGATTGGCACAACCCAAGCACTTATCTCAGCTAAGTTAGTAGAATTACGCGATTTGCTCGTTACACGTAAAATATTCGGAGTTACTTATAGCAAAACAAGTCCTGGTCCTTCAACACCATCATACGGTGCTGTAGCAACTCATGATTTTAATGGAAAACTCTACCCAACTACAGTAACTCCTGGAGATGTTTTCGCAGTTTCTGCAAGTAATAATACAGTAAGTACAACTACAGGCCTTGTTATTTATGGCAATATTCTTAAATATGCTGCTGATGCATCAAAAGCAGCAACAGCAAGTGCCAGTTCAGTAATTGGAGCTAACGAGAGAGTTGGTCGTCCTTGGAAAATGGGAGAATTAGGTGCTGCCTATAATTATGGCTACATCAACAGTGAATTATCCAAAGGTGTACATAATCCTGTATATGCTTACCAACTTTTGAATGAATCAATCGCATGGTTGAATGCAAATCCAGCTCCGGCCAAATAATATCCGGATCTGAATTGCCTTAATACTTTCGGAAAGCCTGTTGAGAAGATTTCTATTCTCAGCAGGTTTTTTGTTTTTTCAAACAAGAATTGAAATGTTAATACTTCAAAAGTGTATAAAAATATATTTATACTCCTTAAATTACGATCACCCCTTGCTCATAATTAAACATTTATACTATATAGATGTATTTAATTATTGATATATATCAATACAAACAAGGAAAATTACATTCGATACCTGATAATATATCATCGATTACTTTACCCTTACCATCAAATATTATAACACTTTTGCAGTGTTATTTAATTCACAATTGAACAATAACCATTACTTTTCTCGAAACCCTAATAATCAAACATAAACAAAACAAAACCAAATAATTATGAAAAAAAATCTCTTTGTAATAGGTATTGGATTCCTGCTCATCGGAGCCAGTATTATTTCTGCTTGCACTAAAGAAGGCCCAATGGGAAAACCCGGTGCGGATGGAACCAATGGAACTAATGGAACCAACGGAACTAATGGAACCAACGGCGTTGATGGCGGAACAAACTGCCAGGAATGCCATAACCCTGCAACTGTTACTTTAGTAGCTGAACAATTTGAGTTTTCGAAACACAAATATGGTGAAGCTGCTTTTGGAGAATCAGGTACTGTAGGTTGCGTACCTTGCCATTCATCAGAAGGTTTCAAATATGTATGTCAGAACAATATTTCTGCTGCATTTACTCAAAATGCAACTACATTAAGATGGACGAATGGTTACAACACAATTCCAACTGCATCAATTGGTGAAATTACCTGTAACACTTGTCACAGCAGTTTGCATACTACCTACGGTAAAGAAGATTTCTCTCCTTTAACTACTATAGCTCCTGTTCCAATGACATTTTATGGAAATGGTGACGCTACCAACGCTGCAAAGACAATCAACCTTACCCAGGATGGTGGAATCAGCAACTTATGTGTTAAATGTCATCAGCCACGTCCGTTCACAAATTCATTGACTAACGGTAATGTGCTCAATTATGACAGTTTGAAAAATTTCCCTGCTATCACTTTCTATGCAGCTACTAATCCTGACCAGGTAAATAAACTGAGACCAGGTTACAGAACACATACCCATTATGGTACAGTAGGAGCTATATTCGCCGGAAAAGGCGGAGTAGAATTTGCCGGCACAGAAACTTACGGTAATTCACCTCACACCACACTTGCTACCTGCCAGGATTGTCACATGGCAACTCAAACCGGCAGAGCTGGCGGACACACTTTCAATGCTTCAGGGAACTTTGCCGGATGTAATAAATCTGGCTGTCACACTGATATGAGCGCAACCAAAACATCATTTGTTGGCGACCAGGCTGCTGCAAAACAAGCACTGGCTGATCTTGCAGCTAAGCTTACTATTGGTGGTGTAAATATTATGAATATGAATCCAGATGCAACAACCAACCTTTGGGCAGGTAAAACAGCTAAAAATTATGATGGGTACCTGAATATTTATGATCCTATCAATAATCCTAATGGCATTTCCAATAACCCAGCCGGAACTTTTAAAAACCCATCAACATCAGGTATGTCTGCAGCTCAAATAGCTATAAACAGTGGTTTACCAGCAATTACACTTACAAATGCTCAGATGGGCGCAATTATTAACTTCCAGTTATGCCTCAGAGAATACAGCCTTGGTGTTCACAATACCAAATACACAATGGCATTGTTGAAAAATACAATCGCTGCTATTCCTGCCGCAACAAAATAATTCTTTTCTGATTTATTTTATCAGACTAACTCATTCAGACTCGTAATTACTTGCGAAAAAGACCTCCGGAAAATATTCTCCGGAGGTCTTTTTCTTATAGTCAAATTTATTTTATCCGCTACCCTTTGTCAAACTTTGCTTTCATTACATTTGCTTAAAATTTAAATCTTACTAAGTCATGCTAAGCCTAATCAAACCAACATTCTCAGGTCTCATTGTGTTTGTTCTTTCGTTTCAACTGAGTGCCCAAACTGCTAAAGATTCAGTGCCCGAAAAGTTTATTTTTACCAAAATAATTGATCTGCCTGCCACTTCTGTAAAAGATCAATCTGCTTCGGGAACCTGCTGGAGCTTTGCCACCACTTCCTTTATTGAATCAGAATTACTCCGCATGACAAAAGATACATTTGATATTTCTGAGATGTTTTTCGCACGTAAAGCATACGAAACGAAGGCAATACAGTTTGTACGGTTGCATGGTACGGCTAATTTTGGAGAGGGTGGTCAGGCACATGATGTAATGAATGTAGTGAGAAAATACGGCATGATTACCGATGCAGCTTATTCAGGGCTCGCAAACGGACAAACCAAACCGGTTCATGCAGAAATGGATGCTCTGCTAAAAGCAATGGTTGAAGTGATTTCAAAAAACCCGGCAGGGAAACTTTCTCCTGAATGGATCAAAGCTATTTCGGGTGTTTTAGATGTTTACCTGGGCAGTGTACCGGCGACATTTGGCAAAACCAATACAACACCCCTGGAATTTGCAAAAAAAATAAACCCGGATGATTATATAGAAATAACTTCATACACACATCATCCTTTTTATTCTACTTTTACACTGGAAGTTCCGGATAACTGGTCAGGTAATACATATTACAATGTTCCAGTGGACGAGTTAATTCAAATCATGGATAACGCATTGAGTAACGGATATACTATTGCATGGGATGGTGATGTAAGCGATAAAGGCTTTTCTCATAAAAACGGAGTTGCTGTAATACCTGAGATCAGCATCGATAATATGACAGCCACAGAGCGCAGTAAATGGGAAAAGCTAACAGAAAAAGAACGCAAAACTCAATTTTATACATTTACTAAACCAGTTCCGGAAAAAAATATAACTCCTGAAATACGACAGGCCGCTTTCGACAATTATTCAGCTACAGATGATCACCTTATGCATATGACAGGAACCGTAACTGACCAGAACGGAAAACGCTATTTCCGAACTAAAAACTCATGGTCAGCCGATAGCAATACCGACGGCGGATACCTTAATATTTCAGAAGCATATGTGAGGTTAAATACCATTGCAATCATGGTTCATAAAGATGCAGTTCCAAAAGAAATCAGGAAGAAACTAGGTATTAAATAGTAAGTTTTCAGGAGACTATTCAATTGAACAGATAAAGCAAGAGAGGCAAAAAGGGATAAAGAATATAGATTTATTCAGGAAACTTTCATCCCTTATTGCTTTTCTTCAGTTATTGTAAATCCCTTTCAGAAACCTCACAACAAAAAACATTATCTTCATTTGCAGTATTAGTAATGTGTTCAGAAAAGGCAGGTCAAGGCATCCCTTTTGTTAAAAGTTGCTTGAATCAAGGTTGTGTTAACATTTTTTAACAGCAAATACAGGGGCTTAAACAGCGCCTGTTTTTACTTTTGTAGGTCCTAATTAACGTGATAAAATGCTAGAGAGTAACATTAGTGAATTAAACGAGAAGATACAGCGCGAGAGTGCATTTGTTGACATGCTTACGCTGGAAATGCACCGGGTAATTGTTGGTCAGAAACAAATGATCGAAAGATTGATTATCGGCTTACTTTCGAACGGACATATTTTGCTGGAAGGTGTTCCCGGACTGGCGAAGACACTGGCAATTAAATCCCTGGCCAATTCTATTGATTTAAGTTTCAGCCGTATTCAGTTTACGCCCGACTTACTTCCTGCCGATGTGGTTGGAACCATGATTTACAGTCAGCGCAGCGAAGAGTTCAATGTTCGCAAAGGACCGGTATTTGCTAATTTCATCCTGGCCGATGAAATTAACCGTTCGCCTGCCAAAGTTCAAAGCGCTTTACTTGAAGCTATGCAGGAAAAGCAAGTCACCATAGGTGATAAAACGTATCCCCTACCCGATCCATTCCTGGTACTGGCAACTCAAAATCCGATTGAACAGGAAGGAACATACCCATTGCCCGAGGCACAGGTTGACCGGTTTATGTTGAAGCTGGTGATCACCTACCCTTCGAAACAGGAAGAAAAAGTGATACTTCGTCAGAATATCAATAACGAATTACTTACAACCCGCAAAATCCTTAAACCTGCTGATATTCAGCGTGCCAGAGAAATAGTAAGGGAAGTTTACCTTGACGAAAAAATTGAAAATTATATAACAGATATTGTTTTTGCAAGTCGTTTTCCTGCTGATTACAACCTCAAGAAATACAAAGATCTGATCCGTTACGGTGCTTCTCCAAGGGCCAGCATTTTCCTAGCTATGGCTGCCAAGGCACTGGCGTTTATTAAACGGCGCGGGTATGTAATTCCTGAAGATGTAAGGGCAGTGGCACATGATGTATTACGTCACCGTATTGGCCTCACTTATGAAGCTGAAGCCGAAAATATTACAACTGAAGATATCATAAACGAAATTCTGAATTCGGTTGAAGTGCCCTAAAAAGGCTCCTCGATAAAATTGTACTTAAAATATTGGTTTCAGAACAAAGATTAGTGATTTAAGATTTTAAAGTAAATCCAGATTTACAACTAAATCAAAATTCAAAAAATCAAAATTTACGAATCAATAAAGTACAACTACTCAATTTCAACACTTTACAGCATTCCAAAACAAAAATCTGAAACAAAGTGGAACCCTCTGAGATTCTTAAGAAAGTCAGGCGTATCGAGATCAAGACCAGGGGCTTGTCGCGAAATATATTTTCGGGGCATTACCACAGTGCCTTCAAAGGTCGTGGTATGGCTTTCAGCGAAGTACGCGAATATCAGTATGGCGATGACATCAGGAATATCGACTGGAACGTAACAGCAAGATTTCATACACCTTA
Source organism: uncultured Bacteroidales bacterium (assembly GCA_903913645.1). Classification (GTDB taxonomy): domain Bacteria; phylum Bacteroidota; class Bacteroidia; order Bacteroidales; family UBA4417; genus UBA4417. The sequence goes on from CAIWMA010000587.1 coordinate 7,648, forward strand.
TCTTAAAATTTTTGATGAGGAACGAGAGTTAATGGTTATGCTTTTAATTGATGTCAGTGGATCGAACGAATTTGGAACCCAGGGATCTTTCAAAGAAGACCTTATGACTGAAATTGCTGCAGTACTTGCTTTTTCAGCTATACAAAACAATGACAAAGTAGGCGTTATATTTTTCAGTGACAAAATCGAAAAGTTTATTCCTCCCAAAAAAGGAACATCGCATATTTTGAGGATCATTCGCGAACTTATAGATTTTAAACCCGAAAGCAAAGGAACTGATATATCGGAAGCCTTGCGTTTCCTGACCAATGCTATAAAAAAACGCTGTACTGCCTTTATTATTTCCGATTTTATGGATCATAATTTTGAGCAGGCTATTAAAATTGCATCTGGCAAACATGATCTTGTTGCAATACGGGTTTATGACAAAAGAGAAACTGAACTGCCTGCAATTGGTATGATTGAAGTATATGACAAAGAATCGGAAGGCCGGATCTGGGTTGATACTTCAAGTAAGAAAGTACGGGATAATTTCAGCCTCTGGTGGAGAAATCATGAAAAAACAATTGATGGGATATTTAAACGTTCCGGTACTGATACAGCAGGTATTGTTACAGGGCAGGATTACGTTAAACCATTGATGAAATTATTTACACTACGCGAAATGCGGCAATGAGGAAGACTATGAATATAAACTTCAGGCACATTTCCGTGATCTATTTAGTATTGGTTATTGGCGCTGTTAACAGTGTTAATACTTATGCTCAAAAAGCAGTACTGAGTCTTGACACTTCATCCATTAAGATTGGAGAACGCGTTTTACTCAGGTTAAACGCAACACTTCCTAAAACTGCTTCCATTTACTGGCCTGGAATTGGTGATACATTAACCTCGAAAGTTGAAGTGGCATCAAAGTCAAAAATCGATACAAATGCCACCAGCAGAAATGAATTCACCAACTACATTCAAACCATCCTGATCACTTCGTTTGATACTGGTTTTCATTATATACCGCCATTCAAAATACATTATTCCTATGCAGGTGATTCTGCCAGGCACGAACTTCTTTCGGAGGGCGTTTATATCAAGGTTCAAACAGTTGAAGTTGATACCACCAAGGCAATACGGGATATTCGCGGCCCTATACAAGCACCAATTTCCTTTGCAGAAATTGTTCCGTATCTTGCCGGTATGGCAGTTCTTGCACTCTTTATCGGACTGGTATGGTATTATTTATGGAGAAAGAGGATGAACAAGCCTTTATTCCCTGTAATTACCCGGGTGCCAGGCCCACCGTGGCAGACAGCATTAGAAAGTCTTGATTTACTTGAAGAGAAAAAATTGTGGCAGAATGGGAAAATCAAGGAATATTATTCGGAACTCACTGATATTATCCGGCACTATCTCCATGAGCAACATGGCATTGAAGCAATGGAAATGATTACAGCTGAGATACTTTCAGCATATGATTCTGCCGGACTGCAAGATGATGCCCGTTCCAAACTTACAAAGATACTGATGCAGGCTGATTTTGTAAAATTTGCCAAAGCCATACCTTTGAGAAATGAAAATGAATTAAGCCTGACCTATTCAAGACAGTTCATTGAAAACACTAAACCCGTTCCGGCAGCAACTGAAACAAAGCTTACGGAAAATAATACAATACAAGCACCTGATCCTGACGTAAAAGCATGATAACTAGACTGCACTTTGCTGACCCTGAATACTTTTGGCTGCTACTACTTATACCTGCAGCATTAGCCTGGTATTGGTATAAGTTAAGGCACTATTCTGTTCCTTTACAAATGTCGTCAACAGCAGTTTTCAAACAATTTACCCCTGGCTGGAAACACTATGCGCGATATGCACTTTTTGGCCTCAGAATGCTTGCAGTTGCATTATTAATTCTTGCGCTGGCAAGACCACAAACGAATCTGAACCGGCAGGATATCAGTGTTGAAGGTATTGATATTATACTGGCGACTGATATTTCGAGTAGCATGCTTGCCGAGGACATCAGGCCCAACAGGATTGAAGCTGCAAAAGAAGTCGCAGTTGAATTTATAAATAGCCGGCCCGACGATCGCATTGGATTGGTTGTTTTCAGTGGAGAGAGTTTTACACAATGCCCGCTTACATCCAATCATGCCATGCTAATTAATTTATTTAAAGAAATTGGCGTAGGAATGATTGATGACGGAACTGCCATTGGTGACGGCCTGGCAACCGCCGTAAACCGCCTGAAAGAAAGCAAAGCTAAAAGCAAAGTTATTATTCTGCTAACCGATGGTGTAAGCAACATGGGATATATCGACCCGCAATCAGCAGCAGAAATTGCGGAATTATATGGAATTCGAATTTATACCATAGGTGTCGGAACCATGGGTACTGCGCTATTTCCGGTCCGAACTCAATTCGGCATGCAGTATCAGAGGATGGAAGTCCAGATTGACGAAGCGTTGCTGCAGAAAATATCGGCTTTAACAAACGGAAAATATTTCCGGGCTACCAACAGGCAAAAGTTGCAGGAAGTGTACAAAGAAATTGACAGGCTTGAAAAATCGAAAATTGATGTAACCGAATTCAGCCGAAAGAAAGAAGAATTTTTACCGTTTGTTATCCTTGCACTGCTAATACTTACAGTTGAATTTGTGATCCGGTTCGCCCTTCTCAAATTAGTTCCATAACTTTTAAATCAGAAAAAATGTTTCGTCTGTCACATCCGCAATTCCTTTACCTGCTGCTACTTATTCCGTTGCTGGTGATGCTTTTTGTGTATGCCCGGAAAAGCAAGAAAAAAGCTTTGGCTTCTTTTGGAGACATGAACCTGGTTTTGCGTCTCATACCTGAATATTCAGGTACGCGTGAAATTTTGAAATTCCTTGTCTGGACTGTGGCCTGGATGTTAATAGTTATTGGCTTATGCGATCCACAAACCGGTTCAAAGCTTGAAAAAATAAAACGCAAGGGTGTTGATATGGTTTTTGCACTCGACGTTTCGAATAGTATGATGGCCCAGGATATAACGCCTAACAGGCTGGAACGCGCTAAACAGGCTATCGTTCACCTGCTCGGCAAACTCGAGAATGACCGCGTTGGACTTGTAGTATTTGCTGGAAAATCATACACACAAATGCCATTGACTACCGATTATTCCGCAACCAGGTTGTTCCTGTCAAATATAAATCCGGGTATGATTCCTGTACAGGGAACAGCCATTGGTAATGCTATTGAAACAAGTGCTTCAGCTTTTGGCATCAACAAACAAAGCAAAGCCATTATTGTAATTACTGATGGCGAAAACCATGAAGACAATGCCGTTGAATCAGCACAGGAGGTAGCAGGGAAAGGGATAAGAGTATATACTATTGGTATTGGGTTACCCGAAGGAGCACCTATTCCGGTTTTTAGCGGCAATACCCAAATCGGATATAAGAAAGATGCCTCTGGTATCACAGTTATTACAAGGATAAATGAGCCTATGCTACAGGAAATTGCTAAAGCTGGTAGAGGCATTTATGTTCAGGCAAATAACTCCCAATCTGGTGTGCAGGAAGTATTTGACCAGATTAACAAACTTGAAAAAGCTGAATATAATGAAGCTTTTTTCTCCGATTATGAAGATCGGTTCCAGTTTTTTATACTTGCAGCTCTTATTCTGATTTTTGGAGAGGTACTAATTGCCGAACGTAAAGGCCGCCTGGCAGGAAAAATTAAATTGTTCAATACTAAATCAACCATAAACTAATGAGAAGTTTAATAATCTTATTTCTTCTCTTTACTATAGGCATTGTAAATGCCCAACCGGCTCAGAAACTGGTACGGTCAGGTAACAATGAATATAATAACGGGCATTTTAAAGATGCTGAAATCGATTATCGAAAAGCATTGACCAAAGAACCTAACTCGCCTAAAGCAGCCTTTAATCTTGGAAATTCACTTTACAAACAACAAAATTTCCAGGAAGCTTCCGCACAATATCTTAAACTTGCCCAAAGCGAAAACAAAGAAGCACCTAAAGCAAATGTTTATTACAACCTGGGAAATTCTTTGCTCGAAAACAAGAAGTATAATGAGAGTATTGATGCATATAAAATGGCATTAAGGCAGAATCCAAAAGACGAAGATACACGATACAACCTCTCCTATGCAATGTCAAAACTGCAACAGCAGAAAAAGCAGGAGCAAAATAAGAAACAAGAGCAAAAACAAAAGCAACAGCAACAAAAGCAACAGCAACAGCCACCTGAGCCTAAACCAAATATGTCTAAACAGGATGCTAATCGCATGTTGAATGCAATGAATAACAACGAAAAACGAACGCTCGATAAAACCAAAAATAAACAAACTGTTCCAGCTCAAAATATTCCGGAGAAGGATTGGTAGAGGAGGGATTGGGAGACTGAGAGACTGAGAGACTTAGCGATGGAGAGACGAAGTGGGTGAGTGAAGGAACGAGCCTATGTGACTTTGAATGCAAAAGAAAGATCAATAAAAGGATAATTAGTTAGAGCATATCAATTTTATCCGAATTGAAATTAGAGTAAAAATGAAACAAAAACTGATACTTCTATTCCTGCTTGCGATACCTGGCTTACTTTTAGCCCAGGATGTCAGTTTTACAGCTCAGGCACCCAAACAGGTTTATATAGGGCAACAGTTTCAACTAACGTTTACTATCAATGCTGAAGGCAGTAACTTCATGGCACCGGAAATAGTAAATTTTGATATACTTAATGGCCCAATGGTTTCGAGTGGTCAGAATATTATGAATATAAACGGCAAACTCGAATATTCCAGTTCAATGTCGTTCACATTTATTTTAGAGGCTACCAAAGCCGGCACTTTTACAATTCCACAGGCGCTTATTTCTGTTAAAGGTAAACGGTACATGTCGAACGCTTCGACCATTACAGTTCTAAACCAGAATCAACGCCAGGCACAACAAAATCCAAACAGTAACCAACCACAAGGCAAACCCCAGGTAATAACAAAAGATGATGTTGGCGGTGATGTTTTCCTGAAAGCTGTAGTTGACAATAATAATCCATACCAGGGCGAGGGGATTACAGTTACTTTTAAACTTTATACTCCAACTAACCGGTTACAGATCGACGCACCTGAAAAAATACCTTCATATCCGGGTTTCTGGGCTCAGGATTTGTTAAAGGACGCTACCCAATATCCTCAATATACCGAAACGTATAACGGCAAAAAATATATTGTAGCCGAACTCAGGAAGGCTGAACTTTATCCGCAGAAATCCGGTGCATTAATTATTGATCCTCTTGTACAGAATGTTATATACCAGGTTAAAGTAAAATCGAAGAGTCCTTTTGCTGATGATCCTTTCTTCGGAAACGATCCTTTCTTTAAAAATATGATGGATGATTCGTTTTTCGGAAACGACTATCAGAATGTGAAGAAGACGTTACGTTCAAGTCCTGTTACTATTAATGTTAAACCTCTTCCAGTTGCTAATCGTCCGCTTGATTATTCAGGTGCTGTTGGACAATTCAGCATGAAAGCCACTGTTGACCATACGGAAGTAGTTACAAATGACGGAATTACACTCAGAGTTTCAATAAGTGGTACAGGAAACCTGAACCTGATTGAAAAACCGGCTATTAATTTTCCTGCTGACTTTGAAGTATATGAGCCTAAAATCATAGATAATTTCAGTGCTAAAGGTGGTACATCAGGAACAAGGACTTTTGAGTATTTAATTATTCCAAGGGCATCTGGTGATTTCACTATTGATCCGATACAATTTTCTTACTTTAATCCATCTCAAAAAAGGTACATAACTCTCAGCTCTGAAAAGTTCAGACTGAAAGTGAACAAAGGACATGGCACGTCGGCTCAATCGGCAGCACAAGGCGATGTGAAATACCTTGGCAACGATATCAGGTACCTGATGGAATCACCATTAAATATTAAGCCAACCGGAAACAGTTTGTATGGCAAATTCCTTTATTGGCTCCTGCTACTTATACCAGTGTTGGGTTTCATAGTTTTCATCATTGTATATCAGCGCAATATGCAATTAAAAGGAGACGCAAAATTAATGCAGCGTAAGAAAGCAACCCGTATTGCAGTAAAAAGGCTTCATAAAGCCAAAAAATTTCTTGATAACGGACAGCACGATGCTTTCCATGAAGAAATCTCATTCGCATTATGGGGGTATATAAGTCAGAAATTTAATGTTCCGATGTCGCTTCTCTCAATGGATACAGCCAGGGAACAACTCGAAATGCGCCATGTTGATCCTGAATTAACCGAACGGTTCATGAATACACTTCACGATTGTAATTATGCCAGATACGCACCTCCGGGAAAAGCCCTGAATATGCAACAACTTTATGATCTTGCAATTAAGACAATTTCAGAAACGGAACAGGTATTGAGGTAATGGGGTTAATAGTGAAATAATAATTACAATTGACTATTTTTCAATACCAATTAGATTAAAAAAAACTTCAACAAAAGGTATAAAAACTTATTGCTAATAAATTCACTTCAAACACTTAACTAAATCTCAAATCAATGAAATGTAAAAAAATAGCAGTCCTGGTAGCGACAATACTGTTAGTTGCATTTCAAGCAGCAGCTCAGGATCCGGATCAAATGGCAGCACAGGCAGCCAAAGCATATAATACAAGACAATACACTGAATCAATCACTCAATACGAGAAAATCATTGACGGGGGTTACGAATCCTATGCCTTGTATTATAACCTGGGAAATGCCTGTTTCCGGAATAATGAAATTGCAAAGTCAATGCTCTATTATGAAAAAGCATTGAAAATCGCTCCCAACAATGAAGACATAAAACATAATATTGAAGTTGTAAACAGCAAGTTAATTGATAAGGTTGAGATGGTTCCTGAGCTATTTTATAAAAGATGGTGGAAACTTGTAGTGAACCTATTCGATATTGATACTCTTGCAATTGTCAACATAATTCTTCTTAGTCTTGCTCTTTTATTCATTGCTCTATATATTGCCTTCTCGGGTATTTTGATCCGGAAAATCAGTTTCTGGGCGGGTGTTTTCTTATTGTTTCTATTTGGCATTGGCATAATAGCTGCTTCGCAACGTAACCATTACCTGATCAGCCACCACGAAGCTATTGTTTTCACACAAACTGTGAATATCAAAAGTTCACCGGATGAAAGCAGTAAAGATATTTTTGTTTTGCACGAAGGCACTAAGGTTAAGTTGCTCGACGTGGTTGCCGATTGGCAGGAAATCCGTATAGCAAACGGAAGCGTTGGCTGGATTAAACTATCGGATATCAGAAAGATATAAATAAATTTGTTGACAGTCCCGAATTTCTTCTTTAGATATAATTTTACTTTTTACCCTATACCAGTTCTATTAGCTTTTTTAAATTTACCGGTTATAAAATCGAACATTTTAAAAATACAAATGTTTATTATAACTTTGTTAATGCAATCTGATTCTATTCAAATTTCTAATAATTCTATTCATAACTTAGCATTGTATAACCAAATCAAAATTTTACTATGAGAAAGAATCTACTTTTCATTTTCCTTTTCCTTAGTTCTTTTCAGCTAATGGCTTATAGGCCTGAGGGTGATACTTCCTGGAAATCGAAATACGAAGCATCTCTGGGCTTCTCACAAACTTCATTTACCAATTGGTCGGCAGGTGGCGAAAACGCAATGTCTATAAATGGTATGCTCAACGTATATAAGATGTATGCCAAAGGGAATGTTTTCTGGACTAATTATCTTGGATTAGCTTATGGATTAAATATACAGCAAACGGATCCAAAAGTTCGTAAAACAAACGATAAAATTAATTTTTTAACCAAGGGCGGTATCAATGCATGGCACAACTGGGATTACGCAGGGCTATTCGAGTTCAAATCACAGTTTGATAATGGATATAATTACCCCAACGATTCGGTTCCTATTTCGAAGTTTTTGGCACCCGGATATTTTCAGTTATCCATAGGTCTAAATTATAAACCGGTTAGTTATTTTGCTGTTTTTATTTCACCAATCGGAGCACGTTTAACCGTTGTAAATGATTCAAAACTTACTCATACCGAAGATAATAATCATAACCTGATAGGGGCTTTTGGTGTGATCGGAGATAATACAACTCTATGGCAGATTGGGGGATCGGTAAATGCAGTCTTTAAAAAAGACATTATGAAAAATGTAAACCTGATGTCGAAACTTGATTTATTTTCCGATTACAGGCACAATCCTCAAAACATAATTGTTGGGTGGGAAAACAATATTATGATGAAAGTGAATAAATTTATCTCGCTCTCTTTTACCTCTATGCTGATATACGACAATAATATTAAATACCTGGATAAAGAAGGTGTTACACATGGTCCCAGGACCCAATTCCGTGAAACATTCACCGTTGGATTTGCATATGCACTCGAACACAAATAATTAAATGCCAAATAATTAAACATATTATTCATCCAAAAACCACAAAAAAAATGGGACTCGCTAAAGAATTCAAGAATTTTATCATGAAAGGCAATGTAGTTGACCTGGCAATTGCTGTTATTATCGGAGGTGCATTCGGAGCAATTGTAAACTCTCTGATTGCTGATGTAATTACGCCTTTGCTATTAAACCCGGCTTTGGATGCAGCAGGAGTTAAAGACATTGCTGCATTAACCTGGGGAGCAGTTAAATATGGTAATTTTTTATCAGCGATTATTTCATTTCTTGTAATTGCATTCGTGTTATTTATGCTTATTAAAGGTTTTAATGCAACCAAAAAGAAAGAAGTTGCTGCACCTGCTGCCCCTGCTGCTCCTTCGGCACAAGAAGTTTTACTTGCCGAAATAAGAGATTTGCTGAAAGCAAAGAAATAAACAGATATTTTACGCATTAACAATGAAGCCGGTTTCGATGAAGCCGGCTTTTCTTTGCCTTCCATTCCAAAATTTACTCAGAGAAAACAGTCTTTCAGAATTAGCGAAAACTATAGCTGTTGCTTTAACGGTTAAAATATAGTAAATGATAACTTTATTGATCGGGCTTTCGTTATTTTTGCCAGTATAAAACAGTACCAGAGTTATGAAGAAAATACGTCTCAGCAAAAAATCAGGTTTGCCTCCCGGAAGCATAATATATACTGGCTTGCAAACAGGCGATACTGTCATTAACATGCTTGTATATAACGATGAAAATTTTCAGGCTTATGAAAATATTTCTGTTGAACAGGCAATTAAATTACAGGGTAAAGAAACCACTAACTGGATCATTGTTAAGGGATTCAGTGAACCTGAAAACCTCCAAAAACTTGGCGAGCATTTTGGAATTCATCCGTTGATTATCGAAGATATCTTCAATGTAGACCATATGCCTAAAGTGGAAGACCTGGATAAGAGCTTGTTCATAACCCTTAAAAACCTAACCTGGAATGAAGCGGATCAGGTAATTGAATCGGAGCAGGTAAGTTTGTACTTAGGGGATAATGTCCTTATTTCGTTTGAAGAAAAAGACAACACAATTTTCGATCAGATTATTAAACGGTTAGAAGCAGGCAAAGGGAAAGGCCGTGTCCGTCAGGAAGATTATCTCTGCTACCTGCTTATGGATCAAATTGTTGACAATTACTATATACTGCTTGATCATACCGAAGATCAGATGGAAGATCTCGAAAAACTATTGATCGAAAATCCCACCAATGAACTTTCGCATTCCTTTCTGCGGCTGAAGAAGAACCTTATGTTGCTTCGAAAAACGATTAATCCATTAAAAGAAGAAATCCGTTTCCTGGCCCGAGAAGAATCCGGCGTAATCAGCGATTATACAAGGCAGTACCTGAGGGATATCAACGACCACCTTTCGTTTATCATCCAATCCATCGATAGCTTTCGCGAAATGATCTCATCTATGATGGACCTGCTGATGGCCAATAATGCCAACCGCATGAACAGTATCATGAAAACGCTTACCCTGGTTTCTACTATTGTTATACCAATGACACTGGTGACTGGGATTTACGGAATGAATTTCGATGTAATGCCTGAACTCCACTGGAAATTCGGGTACCCAGTATTCCTTTCTGCAACAGCAGCAATGGGTATTATTATGTATATCTACATGAAAAGGAAAAATTGGTTTTAGAGAAAGGTCCGTTTTAGAATTATAAGTTTCAGAATTTCAAGTTTCCAATTCGCATTTTTATGCAAATAGTAGCTCTTAGCCTTGTCGTCCTTCTCCACTCTTTGAAGGCGGATAGCAATCCAAAGGACTAAAACAATTATCAATAATTAGACCCCCATGCCCCGTATCGGCCTCCTGAGCGACACCCACAGTTATATAAATCCACGTATACTTGAATTTTTTTCAACCTGCGATGAAATATGGCATGCAGGCGATATCGGTAATATAGAAACCGCTGATAAAATTTCTGCATTCAAGCCGTTAAAAGCTGTTTCCGGTAACATTGATGGTACAGAAGTCAGAAAATCTTATCCCAAAATCCAGGTTTTCAACTGCGAAGGTGTGAAAGTGCTTATGACGCATATTGGCGGCTATCCCGGACGGTATGAATCGGAAGTAAGGCAACTTATTGAAATTGAAAAGCCTGGCTTATTTATTTGCGGTCATTCGCATATACTGAAAGTGCTTTACGATAAGAAACACGAATTACTCCACATAAATCCGGGAGCTGCAGGCAATTCAGGATTTCATCATGTAATAACCTGTGTAAGGTTTGTGATTGAGGGAAAAGATATACGCGATTTGGAGGTGTTTGAGAAACAAAGGTAGATTGTGAAAGGGATTGGGAGTTAGGGGTTGGGAAGCAATGTTTCAGGTTCCATGTTTCAAATCACCTTTCACTATTCACTATTCACTATTAATTTTTCACTATTCACTTTCCCTTACCTCAGTCTATCCGCCGACCGAACCAGTTTTTCATCCCGTTTTATAGCCCTGTTGGCCATCACCATAAAAACAAGAGCAACCAGAGGGAGGTATATTCCATATGCTTTGCTGTAGTCGGGTACAATATTTATCTTTTTCTCAATCATCGGGATATAAAGAAAGAAAATTCCCATGATAAGTGCAATTCCGGTAAGGACTCCAATATTGGTAAGTGTCACCTGCAATGAACGCTTTTTGAATTGAAAAATCGTATATATGTTAAGTAAACCCAGCCCTATTACAACAATTATCAGGGGTAGAAATATCATGGGGTTGAAAGCATTCGAGCCATCTGGAACCATATTCTGTAAGCCTTTAACTGAAAATATATAGGCGCCTGTTTCCGAAAAAAACTGCGCAAGCGGAAAAGCAAAAAGTAAAGCAATTGCTATAAAAGCAAGCGATAAGTATAAAGTCTGGATACGTTGGATCATGGTTATTTTTTTTAGACTGCAAATATAGCATTGAAAAACGAATTGTGAATAGTGAAAAACGAAAAATGGTCAGCTATTACGATGTGCTAAAAATGCTGATACATTAATCAAGTTGCCTCACTCTGAAGTACTCATCCTAAAAAACGGAAATAAAGTATTTTTGGCATTCATTTTTTCTGCAATTTAGCACCAACAAAAATCAGAAATTTTATACCCACAAGAAATCAATTTCAAATTAATATGCCACAACGCATCACCATAATCTGGGACTGGAACGGCACCTTACTCGATGACGCCGAAGTTTGCCGGGAAGCAATAAACAAGATGCTAAAAGTGCGTAGTCTTCCGGAATTGAGCCTGGACAAATATCGAAATGTCTTCACCTTCCCCGTAATTGAATATTATAAAGAAATAGGATTCAATTTCGACGTTGAAGAATGGGAGCCTGTTGCAATGGAATTCATCAACCTATACCTCAGTGCGTTACCAATATGTGGACTTACTCCATTTGCAGCCAGAACACTTGAAACATTTAAACAGAAAGGCTTCAGGCAGGCTATTATTTCGGCAATGGAACACGAAGAGCTTTTAAAATCTGTTTCGGCACTGGGCATTTACGAATACTTCGATTTCATAGGCGGTATAGGCGATCATTATGGTGGCGGTAAAATTGATAATGCCAGGAATTATTTGAACTCCACCGGGCTTAATCCTGAAAAAATAACTTTGATCGGCGACACACTTCACGATTCGCAGGTAGCTGCCGAATTAAAATGCAAATGCATACTTGTAGCAACCGGACACCAATCGTTTCAACGGCTTTCAGAAACCGGTCTTCCGGTAATCCATAATCTTTCCGAAATTGATTTCCAACTATAATCTAAATTCAATAAAAACATGAAGATGAATCGTTTACTCTCAATCTGTTTAGTTTCAGTTGTTATCATTTTTAGTTTTATTGCTTGCCGCAATATGAAACAGAAAGATGAAAGTAAATTATTGTCTGATACCGACAGGTATTACTCTGCATTATCCATCGAAAAAGGCATGAATGCTTCATTCCTTGAAATGTTTGATTCGGCAGGTGTTATGCTGAATGCAAACCATATGCCTATTGAAGGATTTGAAGCCATCAAAGCATCATTGTTGAGCGAAAGTGACAGCACATTCATCCTTACTTGGGAGCCCAGGTTTGCTAAAATAGCTGCTTCAGGGGAATTGGGATATACTTACGGAACCTACCAGATCAGGGATAAGGCTACAGATTCTATAACAGGAGTAGGCAAATACGCAACCATCTGGGAAAAACAAGCAGATGGCAAATGGAAAGCAATACTTGATACCGGGAATCCGGGTCTGGACGAAGCAAAGTGAAAATTTATGAAGCCAGACAGAAATTATGACAAGATTCAATATTAAAATTAAATTCGTCGTTTCATTTATTTTGCTGAATTTTTAAGATCAAATCCATATGAAAAGAGGTCCTGTACAAATATTCTTACTAGTATTACTCCTTTCGTATATTCCTTATGGAATAAAAGCCCAGCTTGACTATACTCAGCAATGGCCTGGCTTTCGGGGGCCGATGGGTTGTGGGTTTATCGAAAATGCACAAACCCCAACTTCATGGAGCATTGATAGTTCACAGCATATTAAATGGACTACCCAGATTCCTGGACTTGGACATTCCTGCCCGATTGTGTGGGACAAATACCTTTTTGTCACGACTGCAACCAGTGGCGCAAGCGAAGAACCACTTAAAGTGGGATTGTATGGCGATATAGATGAAGCGGATGATAACCTATTGTATCAGTTTAAAATATATTGTCTCGACAAAAACACTGGCAAGATTATTTGGGATAAGGTTGGACATTTTGGAAGTCCAAAATCCAAACGACATACGAAATCGTCGCAGGCAAATTGTACGCCTGTAACTGATGGAAAATATGTAGTCGTAAATTTTGGTTCTGAAGGCCTTTACTGTTATGATTTTAGCGGAAACCTTATCTGGAAAAAGGATTTAGGCATCCTCAATCCCGGTCCTTATACCGATCCCGGAGTGGAATGGGGATATGCAAGTTCGCCAGTCATTTATAAAGATGTGATAATATTACAGTGTGATATCCCGAAAGTCCCTTTTATTGCAGCACTGGATCTTGCAACCGGCAATGAAAAATGGCGCACTTCACGTGGCGATGAGGTTTCAACCTGGTGTACTCCAGCCATTTATTCAAAAGACAGTTTAACACAGGTAATTGCCAATGGGTACAGAAGAATATGCGGGTATGATTTTGGAACAGGTAAAGAAATCTGGAGGCTCAGCAACGGCGGCGATGCCCCTGCTCCTAGCCCGGTAATTGCCAATGACCTAATTTATCTTAACAGTGCACACGGAAAGTACTCTCCGATTTTTGTAGTACGTCCAAATGCTGTTGGGGATATTACGCTAGCTTCTGACAGCACAACCAATAAATATATTGCCTGGAGTGTAAAACGGGGCGGCGCATATATGCAAACTCCATTGATTTACAAGGGCTTTCTGTATAACCTGCAGGTAAATGGACAGCTTACCTGCTACGCTGCTGCTACAGGCGAAGTTAAATACAAGGAAAATCTGAAAGATGCCTTTTCGGCATCGGGTATTGCTGCCAACGGGAAGCTTTATTTTAGTTCGGAAGAAGGCAATATATACGTAATTAAATCAGGGCCAGTGTTTGAACTGCTTGCCAAAAACAATATGAAAGATATTTGTATGGCAACACCTGCCATTTCACAGAATACTATATTCTTCAGAACGCAGCATTATGTTATTGCTGTTGAATAAAAGGATAACGAAAAGTCAAACAGAAAATAACCCTATTCCGGAATGGCTTTAACTTCATTTTTTAGCTCTGCCTCACGGACTTTGTCGTAATATTTTTCATTTACAGCTTCACCGGCGCTGTACTCGATCTCGCTTTCCTTTTCGCCGTTATCCTTAAAAGCAGTCCAAACGCCTTCTTTCAGGTCGTTGTGCCACTGCCCTGTAAGCATAGGTTTCCCGTTCGGATAATAATGATTTGCGGCTCCTTCGTACTTAGCTTTATCAAAATTCAGTTCCGATTTTAAGCTTCCATCCGAAAAATACTGTTTGCATAAGCCTTGTTTCAAACCATTGTTATATGGGCATTCTTCGAGTAGTTTGCCATCATCATAATAGGTTTTCCAGGTACCAGTCCGAATTCCTTTCTGGTAAAATTCTTCAGCAGAGAGGGTTTCCAGGTCGTTATAATATTTCCAGTAGCCCTCTTTTTTAGTTTCGGTGTATTGTCCTTCAGCCATTTTCTTTCCATTTGGATGAAAATTTACCGCAGCGGCGCTTTTCCCATCACTGGAATAGGTAAGTTCCGATCGGATTTTCCCATCATCATAATAATATTTAAACACGCCTTGCGGAACATTATCCTTAAACCGGCCTTCATAAATTACTTTGCCCATTGCATCCAGCTTGCGCCATTCGCCCTGTTTAAATCCTTTGGTATCGGTAACATTCTGGGAAAGCAAAAAGGTAGAACCCAGCATTAATATCAAACAAGTTAGTAGAAATGATTTTATTACATGCATTTGAATAAGATTTTTCATTGAGAAGGATTAACGCAAATGAACTGTTATTCGTATAAAGGCGCAAAAATTGCCTACTTTTGATGTGCAAATTTACACTTTATTCGAGCCTGTGAGGGCATAGAATGTTTCCAAAACTGAAATAAAATGGAGGGCAATTACTCATCGGTATTATTGAAAAATGTGGTCGGCGAATTCACCCGTTTGCCGGGAATAGGGCAAAAGACCGCTCTGCGACTTGCTCTGCACTTGTTAAAACAATCGCCTGAAATTGCTGCTGCCTTAGGCGAATCCATTCTGAAACTCAGGAGTGAGATAAAATACTGCAAGATTTGCAATAATATTTCGGACAGTGAAACCTGTGGCATTTGCTCCAATCCGAAACGCGACCATACAACCCTTTGCATTGTCGAAGATATCCGCGATATGCTTGCCATTGAGAATACCGGCCAGTTTAAAGGCGTTTATCATATACTGGGAGGCATTATTTCACCAGTCGAAGGCATTGGTCCTTCGGACCTGAGCATCGCTCCAATCGTTGAGAAAGTGGGTACCGGTGGATTCAAAGAAGTTATTATGGCTTTGCCTGCAACTGTTGAAGGTGATACCACTAATTTCTACCTTTTTAAAATGCTGAAACAATTTGATGTTAATATCTCAATTATCGCCCGTGGTATCCCAGTTGGCGACGAACTGGATTATACCGATGAAATTACGCTGGGCCGTTCCATACTTATGAGACAGCCGTACCAGGGATTAAAAGGGTAAATTATTCCCCTATTGCTGTTTTTGGCCAACATTTTGAATACAGACTTATTATTATAAAAAACTTGATTTCTTCTTCCCATGAAAACAGAATTGCATCCTGCCAATGAACGAGGCCATGCCAATCACGGATGGCTCGATTCGTACCATAGTTTCAGCTTTGGTACTTATTTTAACCCGGCCCGCGAAAAGTTCGGTTGTCTTCGGGTATTAAATGACGATACAGTTGCAGGCGGCACCGGTTTTGACCTGCATCCCCACAACAATATGGA
>CAIWMA010000588.1 GCA_903913645.1 uncultured Bacteroidales bacterium
AGTTGCTGTTCCATCGCATGGTGTGGTGGTATATAAATTAAAATAAACATACTTTAGAAACCTTCTCATGATGAATAAATTTCTCCGGATTCTGATTATTCCGGCTTTAGCCATTTTTTTTTCGCAATATGCATTTTCGCAAAAAGTGTTCTCTCCCGGCGACTACAAACGGGCTGATTCTTTAGCTGATCTCTTCAATAAAAAAGTGTTTCACTCCGTTCAGAAAGTGAATTGGGTGGAAGGTAAGCCAATATTCTGGTATTCAACATTAACAATGAATGGAAAAGAATTCTGGACTGTGAATGCTGAAAAGCTGATTAAAGAGAGAATATTTAAAACAGATTCTCTGCTTATCCAGCTTTCGGACTTGATGAAAAAGCCATTTAAAAACGAGGATTTTTCGCCGGTAAACCCAAAACTTTCAGGTGATGCTAATCTATTTACATTTCAGGTGGATACTTCGTTGTTTGCATGGGACAGGTCCAAAAAAGAATTAAAAATGACAGGCACTAAGCCTTTGGATAAACCCGAAGGATATTGGGGTGAAAGGGCAGAGGATCACACGGGTCCGCCTGTAAAATCGCCCGATGGCAAATGGTTTGCTTTTATTCGTGAGAATAATGTTTTTATGAAAGATTCACTGGGCAAAAACCAGGTTCAACTGAGTTTTGATGGCTCTGTAGGTGAATATTACTCGGCCGAATTATTCTGGTCGCCCGACTCAAAGAAACTGGCCGGAACAAAAGTCCGGGCCGAAATACCCCATTACATTTATTTTGTTGAATCGTCACCTTCCGATCAGCTTCAGCCTAAACTACAGAAACGGTATTATCCCAAAGCGGGCGATGCCTTGCCAATCAGCAGTCCGGCGCTTTTTGACATCGTTGAAAAAAAACAGATCGAAGTGGATGGAACACCATTCCTGAACCAGTTTACACTGGGCAACCTGGAGTGGCGTAAAGACAACCGCGCTTTCACTTTTGAGTTTAATCAGCGTGGTCACCAGCGGTTCCAGGTGGTTGAAGTAAATGCTAACTCAGGAATATGCAAAGTGCTGATTGATGAAAAGTCAGAAACATTTATAGATTACAGCAGCAAACTTTCGAGGCATGATGTTGACGATGGCAGGGAAATAATCTGGACTTCGGAACGCGATGGCTGGAACCACATGTATTTGTATAATGGTTTTGGAATCCTCACAGGCCAGATTACCAGTGGTGAGTGGGTAGTGCGTGATGTGGTAAAAGTTTTTGATTCAACACGGCAGATACTTTTTACAGCCAGTGGCCGGAACCAGGCCGAAGATCCATACTTTATTCATTATTACAGGGTTAATTTCGACGGATCCGATCTCAAGGAGCTCACTCCCATACTTGCAAATCACCAGGCTGAGTTTTCAACAGATTACAGGTTTTTAACCGACAATTATTCCCGGGTGGATATGGCGCCGACATTTGTTCTCCGCGATGGCATTACAGGAAAAATACTGATGATTGTTGAGCAATCAGGCATAAGCGATCTGCTTTTAACAGGATGGAAAATGCCTGAAGTCTTCTCTGCAAAAGGCCGGGATGGTATTACCGATATCTGGGGAATGATCTACCGCCCTACCAGTTTTGATTCAACAAAAAAATACCCCATTATCGAATATATCTATGCCGGGCCACACAGTTCATTTGTTCCCAAAAGTTTCAGTGCTTCATACAGAACTTATTCCGCTTTGGCTGAACTTGGATTTATCGTGGTGCAGATTGATGGCATGGGAACTTCGAACCGGTCAAAAGCTTTTCACGATGTGTGCTGGCGTAATCTTAAAGATGCTGGCTTCCCCGACAGGATTCTCTGGATAAAAGCCGCTGCTCAGAAATATTCGTATATGGATACCACACGTGTTGGCATTTTTGGTGGATCGGCCGGGGGACAGAGTTCTACAGGAGCATTATTATTCCACCCCGATTTTTACAAAGTTGCAGTTTCATCCTGTGGCTGCCACGATAATCGCATGGATAAAATCTGGTGGAACGAGCAATGGATGGGCTACCCGGTTGGTCCCTGGTATGCCGATAATTCCAATGTTACCAACGCTCACCTGCTAAAAGGCAAGTTGATGTTATTGGTTGGCGAGTTGGACGATAATGTTGATCCGGCTTCAACCATCCAGCTTTGTGATGCTCTTATCAAGGCCAACAAAGATTTTGAACTTGTAATGCTGCCAGGCATGAATCATACCGGTGGCGGGAAATATGGCGAACGCAAACGCAGGGATTTCTTTGTAAAAAATCTATTGAATGCCGTGCCTCCGGTTTGGAATGAAGAATAAATAGTACCTGTCATTATAGAATCACAATACTATGAAAAAGAAGTTTCTATCATTTGTAATTATTGTTATGAGTCTTTATGGATTTGCTCAGAATTGGAAACCAGCCGGAGATAAAATAAAAACTCAATGGGCCGAGAAGGTCGATCCGGCAAATCCATTACCTGAATATCCACGGCCGGCAATGATGCGTGATCAGTGGCTGAATCTGAATGGGTTGTGGGATTATTCAATTCTTCCTCAAGGAAGCGCCATCCCTTCAGTTTTTGACGGCAAAATCCTGGTTCCCTTTGCTGTAGAATCCTCTTTATCTGGAGTTCAGAAATCTGTTGGCGATCAGAATGAGCTCTGGTATAAACGCGAGTTTACCGTTCCGGCTACCTGGAAAAATAAAAAAGTTGTGCTGAATTTCGGGGCTGTCGATTGGAAAGCTGATGTGTGGATTAACGATATTCAGATTGGATCGCATAAAGGAGGCTATACAACCTTCAGTTTCGATATTACTCCATATCTGGTTGCAGGAAAACCTCAAAAACTAATGGTCAGAGTCTGGGATCCGGCCGACAAGGGCTTTCAGCCTCATGGAAAACAGGTTTCGAAGCCTGGTGGAATCTGGTACACTTCAGTAACCGGTATATGGCAAACTGTTTGGATTGAACCTGTGGCTGAAAATTATCTGACAAAAATTAAAACGGTTTCCAATATTGATAGAAATACCGTTTCCATTACCTCAATTGCTGCAGAAAATTCAATTGCCGACCTGGTTGAAGTTAAGATTCTCGAAAACGGAAAAATAGTTGCACAAGGGAAAGGAATTACCGGCCAGGAAGTATTGCTTTCAGTTCCTGATGCAAAACTCTGGAGCCCTGAATCGCCTTTTCTGTATGATATTGAAGTTTCTTTGCTTCGAAATGGGAAAACAATTGACCAGGTAAAAAGTTACATTGGAATGCGGAAGATTTCCACCAAAAGAGACGCAAACGGAATTGTCCGCATGCAGCTCAATAACAAGGATTATTTCCAGTATGGCCCTCTCGATCAGGGCTGGTGGCCCGATGGACTTTATACTGCTCCAACCGACGAAGCGCTGAAATTTGATATCCTGAAAACAAAGGATTTTGGGATTAACCTCATCCGAAAACACGTAAAAGTTGAACCGGCCCGCTGGTACTATCATTGTGACAAGGAAGGAATCCTGGTTTGGCAGGATATGCCAAGTGGCGATGAAGGTCCGGAATGGCA
>CAIWMA010000589.1 GCA_903913645.1 uncultured Bacteroidales bacterium
ATAAGCACCACCTGCAAGGTTGTTAAAGGTTCCGCTTGCCTGGAATGCACCCCCGTTAATGTTGTATTGAATAGGCGCAACCCCGCCGCTACCGGATACTGTAATAGAACCGATATTATTTCCGGCACAGACTACATTTACCTGGTTTGTGATAGATGCAATGAGCTTGGCAGCAGGCTGGGTAATAGTTACAGATGTGGATTTAATACAACCCGATGCATCCGTAACAGCTACCGTATATGTTCCGGCAGCAAGGTTTGTGGCAGTGGCTGTTGTTTGTACAGGAACTGTTGTCCAGGTAAAAGTATAAGGAGAAACTCCTCCACTTGCTGAAGCCGAGGCTGTGCCATTTAAATCACCGAAACAAGCAATGTTAGTTTTAGTTGCAGTAACAACAATCAGTGTAGGTTGGGTAATAGTTACATTAGGAGTTGCAATGCAACCGGCTGCATCTGTTACGGTGACTATATAAGTTCCTGCGATCAGATTATTGGCAGTGGCATTGGTTTGAACCGGAGACGAATTCCATGAATAGGTATATGGAGATGTACCGCCGCTTGCAACTACCGTTGCGCTACCGGTTGCTCCGCCGGCACATGCTACATTCGTAGAACTTGTAATTGAAGCAGCCAATGCACTTGCCGGAGCGGTAATAGTTGCCGGAATAGTAACTGTGCAATTATTGGCATCTTTTGCAATTATGGTATAAGCACCACCGGCAAGGTTGTTAAAGGTTCCGCTTGCCTGGAATGCACCCCCGTTAATGTTGTATTGAATAGGCGCAACCCCGCCACTACCGGCTACTGTAATAGAACCGATATTATTCCCTGCACAAACTACATTTACCTGGTTGGTGATAGATGCAATGAGTTTGGCAGCAGGCTGGGAAATGGTAACAAAAGCAGATTTATAACAACCTGAGGCGTCAAAAACTGCTACGGTATAACTACCGGCTGCCAGGTTTGTTGCTATCGCTGTTGTTTGTAAAGGAGTTGTAAGCCATGCATAAGTATACGGAGGGTTTCCGCCACTGGCCGAAGCCGTCGCTGTACCAGTTAAATCTCCGAAGCAAGGAACATCGGTATGGGAAACAGTTACTACAATAGGAGACGGTTGTGTAATAGTTACATTGGCAGTTGTAACACAACCAACGGCATCTCTAACTGTGACAATATATGCCCTTGCAATAAGATTAATAGCTGTTGCATTTGTTTGTACCGGAACTGTATTCCACGAATATGTGTATGGCGATGTTCCTCCACTGGCGGTAACAGTTGCGCTTCCGGTATTTGCGCCTGCGCATGCTACATTGGTAGAACTTGTAATTGAAGCAGCCAAAGGACTTGCCGGTGCAGTAATGATAGCTGGAATAGTCACCGTACAATTATTGGCATCTTTCGCAATTATGGTATACGAACCACCTGCAAGGCTGCTGAAAGTCCCGCTTGCCTGGAACGCACCGCCATTTATGTTATATTGAATGGGTGCGATTCCCCCGCTTCCTGATACCGTAATTGAACCTGTATTACTTCCGGCGCAAACTACATTTACCTGGTTGGTGATTGAAGCTGTGAGTTTAGTGGCTGGTTGTAAAATGGTAACAAAAGCAGACTTATAACAACCCGATGCATCAAAAACGGCAACCGTATAACTGCCGGCTGCCAGGTTAGTAGCTGTAGCTGTTGTTTGCAAAGGAGTGGTTAGCCATGCATAAGTATAAGGCGGATTTCCACCGCTTGCCGAAGCTGTAGCAGTGCCAGTTAAATCGCCGAAACAAGCCACATCGGTGTGGGTTACAGTTACAACAATCGGAGTGGGCTGGGTTATTGTTACATTCGCAGTTACTACACAACCGGTCGCATCTCTAACAGTAACAATATAAGTTCTTGCGGTGAGATTAATAGCTGTTGCATTAGTTTGTACCGGAACCGTATTCCACGAATATGTGTATGGCGACGTGCCTCCGCTGGCTGTTACAGTTGCGCTTCCGGTATTTGCGGCGGCGCAGGCTACATTGGTTTTACTTGTAATAGAAGCAGAGAGTGCTGTAGCCGATTGTGTAATAGTTACGGATAAACCAAACGCACAATTGTTGGCATCTCTCACAATTACATTATACGTTCCGGCAATCAGGCTGCTGAATGTGCCACTTACCTGAAAAGCACCTCCATTTATATTATACTGATATGGTGGTGTGCCTCCGCTTCCCAATATTGTTGCGGACCCGGTAGCTGTACCCACGCAGGAAACATTGGTCTGACTGGTAATTGCCCCTGCTACAGCTGTAGCTGGCTGAGTGATTGTGGCGGTAGTTGTGTTAATGCAATTTCGCGAATCTTTAACTGTTATTGTATAAACGCCGGCTGCAAGGCCCGGAAATGTAGCGCTGGCCTGGAATAGAACGCCATTTATACTATACTGATAGGCTGCTGTGCCTCCATTGCCTGCAACTGTTAATGATCCGGTTGAACTGCCAAAGCAAATAACATTAATCTGGATTGCAATCGCAACTGAAAGAGCTGCGGCTGGCTGAGCAACAGTAACTGAAGCAGTTGCTGTGCAACCATAAAAATCAGTAACTGTTACAGTGTAAGTTCCGGCAGTGAGATTTGTGGCAGTCGATGTAGTTTGCACGGGCACAGTATTCCAAGAATAGGTATAGGATGGAGACCCACCTGTAACTGCAACTGTAGCTGTGCCGTTATTTCCACCAAAACAACTAACCGGTGTACTGCTTGTAGTAAGGCTCAAAGCTGCTTCGTTTACAACAGTTATAATCTGCGTACACTGGGCTGAGTTTCCACTAACATCGCTTGCTGTAAATATTACTGGAGTACTACCCAATGGGAATTGTTTAGGAAGAACTGGATTACTTGTAAAAATATTGATACCGCAATTGTCGCTCACTGAGAGTGGAAAGAAAGAAATAGGATCAGAGAGGCTGGCACAACTGGGAATAGTTAGATTTGCGTCCGCTGGACAGACGATACTTGGAATTTCTTTGTCACTAACCGTCACGGTAAAACTGCATGTAACTGATGATCCTAGCGCATCTGTTACTCGGTATGTTACTGTTGTTACTCCTTTAAGAAAATTAAAAGATCCAAGTATATTATTTATCCCGCTGATGGGTGATACGGCAATTGTAGCTCCGCTCATAGTCCATGTAAGAGTTGTAATATCGCCGTCAGGGTCACTGATTGTTGCGGCCAGACCACTTACTGCAGCTCGGCAAAATCCGGGATCTGTGTTCGATATTTTAGCTCCCGGACAAACAATGGTAGGTGGTGCAGCTACGGACTTAATTGAGATGAAATTCTGATGCGAATTTCGGTTTAAGAGATTGTTGAGCGTATATTGCGAACTGCCTGAGAATGTATTTATTGATGAATCCTGGATATAATTACTTTGACTATTAAGTGTAACAACCGATGTAGAACTGCTCACGACCTGATCTGTAAGGTTTATTGAACCATAATCTGCTTTATGCGACGAAGGCCCGGCTATCGGCGTAGCATAAAGGAAGAAAGGCATTATTAGTAATAACAATCCTAATACCTTGTTTCGGATTTGATTATATAAAGACGTCTTCATGTCGGTAGTTTTAATCTTTAACTTGATTATTCCGGAAGCAGTTCAGCAGTTTAGCTTCAGTTTTTAACTGATTGGGATGGTACGAGAATTTTATGATAGTATTATAGCGTAATCCGATATTATCCTTGTAATGGTTTAGTCAGAATAGTTTTTTAGTTAAACTTCTAAACTATGTGCAAGTTATTACAAAAAAATGCCAGCAATAGGTGGCTTAAAATAAGTTATTAAACGATTTATTAACAACTATGTATCATCAGATCAGAAAGATAGGCCATATTTTGTTAACCCATTTTTAGCCCATTAGCCTGCACTGATGCCATATTTTAAAATAGAGTCAATAAATATTATATTTATTTGCAATGGAACAGCAAATCCGCTGATTACGTGACAGGTACAAAAAATCGTTTCACATTTTACCAAAACCGACACGTAAAAATTCTTATATTTAATTATAAGTGCCGGGAAACAAATAAAAAATTAACCTGGCGAAGGGGCAGATTTTCAGTTTTATTAGCCTTATGTATTTGCTGAAGTTTAATGCCTGTTAAAACAAACTAACTTAAACATAGCAAGAATCCAGTCCAGTCAAAAACGTAAAATCTGGTAAATATGAACCTGAATTTTTTCCTATTATCAGCTATCTTGATTTGGTTTAAAAAATATAATATGCATCATTTTTTGAACCGGATTTGATCCTTGTATGCTTATATTTTATCTTTGAAAGAACTCCAAATAATCGGACTATCCGGGAGGCTTGAATGATGTGTAGTTTTAGTATTCAGGCATCGAAAAGTAAAAAATATAGTAAACACCACGAACTTTTATCTTTTTTTTGATGTTATATATATGTATCGGCAAAGATAAAACGCATTATACAGCAAAAGTTATTGATGAAATCTGTTACTCAGTTTAAAATTCTTGATTACTTTTGCAGTGTCAGAAAAGGAATTTGATACCTGTGTTTTGTTCATGAAATTGATGCCTAATACAACGTAAGAATCTGTAAATCAAAATGAAATAATTATTAATACATTAAAAACAAAAAAATGAAAACAAAAATTTTAGTAGTGATGAGCCTTGCAGCAATTATGGTTGCAACATCATGTGTGAGCCAGAAAAAATACAAAGCACAAGTCAGTAGTTTCGAATCGCTAAATGCCCAGTACACAAAAAAGCAGAGTGATTTAAATGCATGTGAAACTGCAAAAGCCAATTATCTGAAACAAATTGATGATCTCAATAAACAACTTGCTGATTTAGCCAAAGAAAAATCATACCTGAAAGAAAATAACTCTGTAGTTTTAAATCAATTAGAAGCACTATCGGTTATTTCCGGGTCGCAGGCAGCAAGTATTAAGCAATCAATGGAGAACCTGGGTATGAAAGATGCTTACATACAAGGTTTGCAAACTTCACTGGCACAGAAGGATTCACTAAACCTGGCTTTGGTGATGAATCTTAAAGGCGCAATAGGCAACATGGATGATAAGGACATCAATATTAAAGTTGACAAAGGCGTAGTGTTTATTGATATTTCCGATAAACTTTTATTCAAAAGCGGAAGCTACGATGTAACCGATCAGGCTAATGATGTACTTGGGAAAGTTGCCAAAGTACTGAAAAATCAGCCTAACATGGATTTTATGGTTGAAGGCCACACCGATAATGTGCCATTTAAGAAAAAGGGTGATTTAATTGATAACTGGGATTTAAGTGTTAAACGTTCGACTACAATCGTTCGTTTACTACAGACCAAATACGGACTTGATCCTGCAAGTATCATTGCCGCCGGTCGCAGCGAATACCAGCCTGTTACTTCCAACAGCACTACCGAAGGGAAAGCAGCAAACCGCAGAACCCGTATCGTAATTTTACCTCAGCTTGATCAGTTCTTCAAACTGCTGGAGAGAAAATAAATCAGGAATTCAGGAGTATTGAATTTGATATTCTGTAACCTGTAATACTATTATCCCGAAGTATAATCTGTTTCTACGTGAACAGAGAAATACTTCGGGATTTTTGTTTCTAATAGTATTGTTTTTCTTTGAGGTGTCAAATCACTTTTGACCTGTTTCCAAAGTGGTTCTATCCTTGTATTGAGATGAGAGAATGAGACTGAATATTTTTTATGTGAGACAGGTCAGCGGTTAAACCGTATTACTCAGTTTTGCTGCAATGCGCCTTACCGGGAACCATGCAGCCGCGGTGCCAATCATTGTTATAGTTATAAAAACATATAAAAAGTCTGTTGCAATCAATTGAACCGGATATGCATTGATTATAAATGATCCTCCGCCCTGGAGTTTTATAAGTCCAAATTTTTGTTGCAAAATGCATATCACCAGGCCCAGCAATAGCCCTGAAAATGCCCCGGACAGCGAAATTAATAATCCTTCGAAAAAGAAAATTTTCTTGATAAGTGTATCTCTTGCTCCCATGCTGCGTAATATACCGATGTCTTTTTGCTTATCAAGAATCAACATGGTAAGCGACCCTATAACATTGAATGAAGCGACAATCAGGATGAATGTTAGTATCAGGAATACAGCCCATTTTTCGGATTTCATGATTTTATAGAGCACTTCCTGCTGCTGGAAGCGGTTCTGAATCCTGAATTTTGGCCCAAGCAATGACGCGATTTTTTCCTGTATCATTCCGGCATCCGCATCCTTTGCCAGTCTGATTTCGACACTGGTAACTTCGTCGGTATAATCGAGCATACGGCGGGCGAAACGCAGTGGCACCAGCATGTATTTATCGTCAAAATCCTGTTGAACCGAAAAAATAGCCGTCGGCCTTATAAATTCACTTCGAAACGATTCCTGTGGCAAACCGTTGATACTGCCTTTGCGTTTTGGAATATATACCGAAATAAGGTTATCGGGCGCTTTCATGTCGAGGTTAAGGAAATAGGCAATTCCGTATCCCGGGATGGCAAAATCAAGGCTGTCTTCCTGCAATACCATTTCGCCGGTAACCAGCAATGAGTCGCTGATAGGACTATGGACCTGGTAAAGAGAATCAACACCTTTAATAGTAGCCAGGAATTGCTGCTTTTTATAATACAAAAGTGCATTTTCCTCAACCACTTCAGTATACTTTATTACGCCCGGAATAGCCCGGATTTTATCAGCATCAATTTCGTAGTTGTGGAAAGTTTTTCCTTCTACAACCGTTATTTTAACATCCGGATCGAAAACGGAAAACAAGGAAACAACAACGGATTCAAAGCCATTGAAAACGCTCAGCACTATAATAAGAGCAGCTGTTCCCAAGGCAACGCCAACCATCGAAATGCCCGAAATCAGGTTGATGATATTATGTGATTTCTTCGAAATCAGGTACCTGCGTGCTATGAAAAACGGGAGATTCAAAATAGAATTGGTTTATAGACGCAACAATGTACTAATATTTATAATTTAATGGCTTTATTTCCACGCTTTAACCACCAGGCCTGTTCCTGTTTTATGCACGGACGTGGCATCTACATAGTTTAATACCAGGCAAACCGGGAATGTGATTATGTAATAGAATGGCAGCAGTATAAAGAAAAGTTTCGTTTTACCTAACGCAAGAATCGGGTATTTCATCGAAAGGCGCCAGCTTATCTGTCCCGGTTTCCCGTATTGATATCGTGCTTCGGTACGGCTGAAACCTGCCAGTTTAAGTTTATCCTGAATTTCGTCAATATTATAACCGTCGCGAACATGCTCATCAATAAAGGATTCTTCTTCGTCATGGTCGTGAACATCGCTGCCGCCCTGGTCCGAAGGCGTTGAAATTAAAACCATTCCGCCCTTTTGAAGGGAAGCATAAAAATTGCGGAATACCTGTACGTCCTCAAGAATATGTTCCATTACATCAACCGATAGTATCATGTTGTATGCCGATGCATCAGTAAATGCGGTAAGGTCACCAATCGCAAATGTTACGTTCTTTCGTCCAATCCGGCTGAAAAAATTATTGCAGTCTGCAATTTGTTCCTCTTTTACATCCACACCCTTGATTTTCCAGCCTGGATTTTTCGATGACATATAAAAATCGTATTGCCCGAATCCTGAGCCAGCGTCTAAAATGGAAGCATCTTTTGGAGCTGTGGCTGCCCATTTTTTTACTTCTCGGCGCACATGCCACGAACGGAGCAAAAGCAGGTCCAGCAAACGGTAAAAGACTTTTCTTAAAAACGGGGTACTGTTAAAAACGCTGCCAAGCGAACGTTTGATGGGATCGTATTGCATTTTTATGAAAGGATATTTAGCGTAATTATTAATGATAAGAAGGGGAGAGGGGCGAAAGGTGAATGGTCATAAACCGGGCGCACTCCCGACCTCTGACTTCCGACTTCTAGCTTTTCTTCAGCAGATTGTCAATATTCTCGATATAATCGAGCGAATCGTCGAGAAAAAAATCAAGTTCGGGAATGGAGCGGACCTGGTTGCGGATCCGGTTGCCAAGTTTAAGCCGTATTTCTTTCCGGTGTTCTTTAATAATAGCCAGAAGTTCCTGCTTATCCGTTTTCCCAAATAAACTCAGGTACACTTTTGCAAGGAAAAGATCAGGCGAAACATGAACCTTGGTAACGGTAATCATATTGCCTGGGAGTACATCGCGACCCATGGCCTGGAATATTTCTCCCATATCCTTCTGAATCAGGCGGGCTATTTTATGCTGACGTGTTGTTTCCATGTGGCAAAGGTACTGATTTTATAAATAATACGTAATTTTAGCTTGTAAGCTTTGAACTGAATATTTGCCGAGCAAGCTCAATTAATGTTAATTTTGCGCAATATCTGGATTTGAACCGGCTTACTCTTAAAATAATTGTTTCGTGAGAAAATTCTTTAAACTGATGATTTATGCTAAACCTTACTGGGTTTACGCTGTAATTAATATTATCTGCAATATCATTGTTATCCTTTTCTCCATTGTTTCATTCGGAGCGCTGATACCCATCCTGCAAATACTATTTAAAAAAGCAGATCCGATTACTTCGGCGCCACCTTTGGCAATGAATCAGGATTCCATCATGAAGAACCTGAATTTTTATATTAGTGGACTTATTAATCAGTATGGACCACTACACGTACTTGGTTACATCTGTGCAATCCTTGTAGGGCTATATTTTCTAAAAAATCTTTTCCGTTACGGCGCCATGTTTTTTATAGCAGTCTTACGCAATGGTGTGGTGAAAGATTTGCGAAATGCAATTTATTACAAAGCTTTAATCCTTCCGTTGTCTTATTTTAACGAGCAACGTAAAGGTGATATTATTTCGCGTATCACTGGCGATGTACAGGAAGTGGAATGGTCTATTCTTCAAATGATTGAAATTATTTTCCGCCAGCCGGTTACCTTAGTAGCATACCTGGTTTTTCTGTTTATCCTTAGTCCGCAACTTACGGTTTTTGTTCTGATAGTTTTGCCTATTTCAGGATTTATAATTGGCAGGATTGGCAGGTCGCTACGACGTACTTCCGATAAAGTACAATCAAAAATGGGCAGTTTGGTTTCGCTGATCGAGGAAACTATTTCCGGGCTCAGGATCATCAAAGCCTTTAATGCCATCGATTTTAGTTATAATAATTTTTCTAAGACCAATGCCGAATATGCCAAAATTGCAACCCGGATGATCCGTAAACGCGATCTTGCATCACCGCTAAGCGAATTTTTAGGTATTCTGGTTACTGCAATCATTTTATGGTATGGTGGTGGCCTGATTCTGGCAAACGACAATTCTCTCACTGCTACTCTTTTCATTGTTTATCTTGGCGTTTTCTCACAGATTCTGCCACCGGCAAAAGACATTTCGCAGGCAGCAGCTTATATTCAGAAAGGAGCCTCTTCCCTCGACCGTATCGATTATATTCTGAATGCTGAGGAAGTTATTACTGAAAAAGCCGA
>CAIWMA010000590.1 GCA_903913645.1 uncultured Bacteroidales bacterium
AACTGATCTTTCAGCTTTGTTGCCGATTCCAGGTCATATCCGAAAGGCTTCTCAATAATCACACGCTTCCAGCCATCATCCTGTTTATTTAAACCAACAGAGGCCAGGTGGCAGGGAATAATTCCATATAAACTTGGCGGAGTTGACAGATAAAATATTGAATTCCCGCTGATATCTCCATCTTTCCTCAGAAGTTCGATACGCTTCTTAAGCAAGAGATATGTTGAAGCCTCATCAAACTTTATTAGCTCGTAATATATTTTAGTAACAAAATCATCAATTTTCGCTGTATTATCGATCTCCTTAAATTCATTGATTGCTGATTTCATTGCATTCCTGAATTCATCATCGGTGAACTCAGATCGTGAAACCCCCAAAAGTGCGAATTTATCGGGTAACAAACCCTGGACAAATAATGAAAATAAAGCCGGGACCAGTTTCCTTTTGGTCAGGTCGCCGGATGCTCCAAAAATAACGTAGATATGACTGTCATTTCCCTTCATTTTAACATTTTCTTTGATTTTCAACAAACCATTGTTATAATTCATCGCAATTATACCTGGCAGAAGTCTGCCATTTGTTTTACTCAGTATAGATAACAGGAAAAGTTAGTCGAAGTTTTAGTTAACGCTATTTATTCCTTTGAGCTTCGATGTAAAAATACTGATGTTATTATTTGAATTAGATCCTGGTATTGAAACTTTGGAAGAAGAATGTATACTTAAATCTAAAATCGCTGGGTAAGATTTACATAAATCATTTCGTAGTTTCTACTCTTTTCAAACGTCCCTTCGTAGTTTACCGAAAGCGAAAGCTTTTTCATTATGCTCCAGTTCAGGTCCATTTCGGCCATATTCTGTTTTAATGGCGTTTCGCTGTTTACGAACTTATAGTCAACATACCTATAACTCAGGCCTCCATATAATTTCCCTGGAATGATATCGCGCGATAATCCAAGGCTATAAATGCTGCCATTTATATAGCTTGTTTGCATAAATGTTGCCGAAAGCGTTGCTGAAGCGTTCAGCCACGGAACATTGTTATAAGTAACATAGGAATACAAATTTTTTGATGGTTTGGGATCTGTTTTACTGAAACGATATCCTGCATTCGTTCCTATGGATACTTTTTTACCAGGACGAAAATTAATCTGAAACGTATAGCCCTGCATCGTCGATTGGTAAAGAAGCTGGTCAATGATGCTTTTATATGTTTCGTAATAGATAATATTTTGCCGGTTACTGTAAGAAAGCGATAGCGACAACTGCTTAATTACTCTGTACCGAAGCGAAACATATAAGTTCGACATGGTAGGCTTGTTATTCGGTGTGTATGTAGTATCCTGGGTAGTAATGTTCCGCACTTTATTGAAAAGGTCAAATTCAACAGATCCAAACAAATAAAGATTTTTAAGCAGGGAGTTGGAATGCTGCAGGTAGGCAAACCGGCGATCAATGTAGCCATTGTTCATTTGTTCAACGAAAGCGACAGAAGTTTGCACGCTGCCGCCTTTTTTATTTGCGAAGTCATGCCCGAAATAACCTCCATATTGCAACAAATGAGCATTGAAACTGTAATTCATATAATCAGGCCGTGTACCGGCAAATGCACCGGCGGTAAATGATCTGAATTTTGTTTCGTACTGTACCCCGTCGACAGCACCGGCATTCGCAAGCATCGGGTTCACCTTACGTCCGATCCAGATATTATTTTTTGCATTAATAGCATAATTAACCGATAAACTATAAATCTTCAATCCATTATAAATATCATTCTTTATCTCATTCCAGTTATTGATTTTATGTGAAAAAGAAATATAGGTTTCGGCAGATAACCTGGAACCACCAATATTCCTGGCATCAAGCGAAAAATTATAGCGCAGGCGTTCGGAAGTGGCGGAAACATTCGAAAAATTAGAATACGAAGAAACCGAAATACGGCCGTTGATATTTTGTTTCAGCTCTTTTGGGAGTTCTTTTTTAACAGTTCCTGTATCAACTGTTGATGTGGTTTGTTGAATAACCGGAATTGCAACTGCTTCGGCTGGCTTTTTAGACTGAACGATTTTAGGACGGGAAATTATCTTATCTGCAACCGAAAGTTGTTTCGCAGAAATCGGAGTACAAACGCAGGAAATAGATGAAAGATCCTTTACAACAAGTACCGGAATCATTTTCGCATCCTGAACTATAAACAGGGTATCACCAGCCAAAATCGTTGCTGTGGATTGAAATTTAACGTAAATATTCTGGGAGGTCATAAAAGATATTGTACCTTCTTTTGACTCAGCCTGGGTTTGTCCTTGCAGGTTAAGTACCAAAATAAATAAAAGGAATACTGATAGTATATACTTCATGGTTATGCGCTAAATAAATTACTTCTGTTCAACCACCTCTTCCGGTCGGATGGCAGGAATAGCATCCGGCACTTCCCTGGTTCCTGTTATGAGCTGTAGCATGACATGCAGATGTTATACAGGTGAACACTGCATAATTTGCAGCATTTGTATGACAGGTTGCACAAGTCTGTTTATGGTTACCACTCGATATTGGGAAATAGGTAGTGTGACTCCAGGTTGAAGGAACCCACGCACTTTGTGAGTGACAAGTTGCACATGAATTCGAAAATTGAGCTGCAGTATGATTTGGACTGGTTGTTTGGTTGTATTTAGTTTGATGACAACCTGCACACGTGTTGGGGGTGGTGTTATAATTCCCGTTATGACAGGTAACACATGCAACTGAAACATGCGCTCCTGCTAGAACATAGTAAGTATTATGCGTCGCGAAAGTTGCAGGTGACCATCCCGGATTAGTTGTATGACACGTCTTACAATCAGTAGAAATTCCGATTTTCGAATGACTTGGGTTGGCTGATAGATTAAAGTCATTCTGATGACAGCCTACACATGTTGTCGGTGTATTCGGATATCCATTTGCATGACACAGGTTGCAAGCAACAGTAGTATGCGCGCCGGTGAGTGGGTATACTGCAGTATGATTGAAGGTTGAAGGAACCCATGCACTTGGCGTATGGCAGGTTTCGCAGGTTTTAGGGAATAGCGACGTTGTATGGTTCGGACTTGTTGTCTGGTTGAAATCATTGGTATGACAGCCGGCACAAGTATTGGGAGTATTTACATATCCGGTTGTATGACACAAGGTACAGGCAACAGTAGTATGCGAACCGATAAGCGGGTAAATTGAAGTGTGGTTGAATGATGATGGAACCCAGGCACTTGGTGTATGGCAGGTTTCACATGTTGTTGGAAACTTTGCGGCAGTATGATTAGGATTGGTAGTCTGGTTGAAATCATTCGTATGACATCCGGCACAGGTATTAGGCGTATTTACATAACCGCTTTTATGACACAATACACATGCAACCGTTGTGTGAGCGCCTGTTAGCGGATAAACAGCAGTGTGGTTAAATGTGGAAGGAATCCAGGAACTTGGCGTATGACAGGTTTCGCATGTAGTTGGGAATAGCGACGTTGTATGGTTGGGGTTTGTAGTCTGATTGTAATCTGTTGTATGGCAACCAGCACAGGTATTTGGTGTGTTGGGATATCCTTTGGCATGACAAAGTATACAGTTTTTAGCAATAATGGTATGCGCACCTGTTAGTGGGTATACAGTGTTATGGTCAAATGTGGATGGCACCCAGGCAGTTTGCGAATGACATTCTGCGCATGTGGTCGGAAATAGTGATGCAGTATGCGAAGGATTTGTCGATTGAGTATAATTTGCCGAATGACAATCGTAACACACTTTTGGCGAATTTGAATAAATCCCTTTGTGACAGGCTGCACAATCATTAGCTATTGGAATGTGGGCCCCCTGAAGTTTTGAATGATCTGCCGGGTAAGTAACAGGTTTCCAGCCGGGATTAGTAGTATGACAGGAAGCACAATCAGTAGAAATACCACTAGCATTATGGTTCGGATTGGTTGTTTGATTGTAATTAGTGGTGTGACAGCCGGCACAGGTATTCGGGGTATTGATATATCCGGTTGTATGGCACAAGTTACAAGCAACTGTTGTATGGGCACCAGTGAGAGGATAAACAGTAGTATGGTTGAATGTAGAAGGAACCCAGGAACTTGGCGTATGGCACGTTTCACATGTTGTAGGAAA
>CAIWMA010000591.1 GCA_903913645.1 uncultured Bacteroidales bacterium
GTACAATGCAGCAGCTATTTCCATGCAGGCTCAACAGCTGATTAACTCACCAATTGTTTACCAGGCGGTTGATTGTGAAAAAGAAACTTCAGGTCAGTTAGTCAACATCGCCGGCGATGGAGTTAAAGTAGTTTATGTAAAGGCTTCGGAAGATAAAAAAGGAACTATTGTAAGGCTAGTGAACCTGAATAGCCAGGATGCAACAGCCGAATTGAAACTTCCCGGGAAAAAGTTCGCATCAGCCTGGCGCTGCACAACACAGGAAGATAAGATTGATCCGTTGAAAGTGAAGGAATCAAAAATTAAGATTCTTTTAAAACCTCGTGAAATTACCAGCATCAGGATTGAGTAAAAGCATAACCTAACAATTTAATTTGACCAGATATTTAGAATAACTAGTATGTATAAAATTCAAAAAACCTTTGTCTTTGGCGTATTATTACTCGCCGGAATCCTTTCGCTGAATCAAACCAATGCTGCCGTCCGTCTCCCGGCATTGATAGGCAACAACATGGTTCTTCAGCAAAACACAGCCATCAATGTGTGGGGCTGGGCCGATGCCGGTGAAAAAGTAACGGTGCAGGCAAGCTGGCTTACAACGAAAGCTGAAGTGATTGCAACAAAGGAAGGAAACTGGAAAACAATCATTAACACACCCAAAGCCGGTGGTCCGTATACTATGACCATTTCCGGCCGTGATTATTCCATTACCATCGAAAATATCCTGGTCGGTGAAGTCTGGATTTGTTCCGGACAGTCGAATATGGACCTGACTATAAAAGGTCTTGGCGGCTGGAAAAATTACAAACCGGAAGTCCGCGATGAAGTCTTGCGTGGCGACTTTGCTAATGTCCGGCTCTTCACAGTTCAAAAAGATACTTCTGCAACTTTGCGAATCGACTGTAAAGGCAACTGGCTGACGACGGATACAGGCACCGTTGATAATTTTAGCGCTACAGCCTGGTTTTACGGCTCATCATTGTACAAAAAGCTGGGAATACCCGTTGGGTTGATATATTCCGCCTGGGGCGGCACAGCGGCCGAAATCTGGACTCCGGTTGCAAGCCTCGAAGCAGCGCCTGAGCTTCATTATTTTATTCATCATTACAGCGGGTATGCCTGGTGGCCCGGTACTGCCGGAGTGCTTTACAATGCAATGATCCATCCGCTGACAAACTATACCATAAAAGGAGCAATCTGGTACCAGGGCGAATCGAACAAGATGGATTACAAACTGTATCCTGCACTAATGAATACCATGATCACGTCGTGGCGGAAAGCCTGGGGCATTGGCGATTTCCCATTCTATTATGTACAAATCGCGCCATATCTTTATAAAGAAAGAAACGCAGGAGCATTATTGCGGGAATCGCAGATGAAATGCCTTTCGATCCCGAATACCGGAATGGCTGTAACCATGGATATTGCAGGCGATATTAACGATATTCATCCAAAAAACAAGCTGGATGTTGGTAAGCGGTTGTCCTTATGGGCTTTGACTAAGACATATGGCCAGGATGTAGGGAGTTTCTCAGGGCCGGTTTACAAGGATTATAAAGTTGAAAAGAAGAATATCAGCATTGATTTCAGCTATGCCGATGGAGGTTTGAAAATTATAGAGACCACAAGAAACAATTTCGAAATAGCCGGCGCCGACAAGGTTTTTTATCCTGCAACAGTAAAAATCCAGGGCAATAAACTGGTAGTATCAGCAAAAAAAGTGAAAAAGCCGGTGGCCGTAAGGTATGCATTTCTGAATACATCGGTAGCATCGCTCTTTAATGGTGCAGGTTTGCCTGCTTCAACATTCCGGACGGACAGTTGGGCGGTTGAGACTAAATAATTTTCTGAATCCTTTTCTGAGAAGAATGCTGAACGGATAATCTCTGCGCTGGAAAATAATAAAAGACCAGAAGCAAATCCGGTCGTTAATTCTATGCGTGTTGTGTTAAATTATCAACTCATAATGATTCTGAAATCACTCAGGCTTTTATTGTATATTTGGATTTATAACCACTAATACCATAAAACAGAATGTAGGCGTAACATAAGAGCGGTATTATAAAAGCAATCTGCCAGGTGAAATTATCTTTTACTACACCCAGTGAAAATGAAACTACTGCTCCACCTACTATTGCTGTTGATAATATACCCGAGGCCTGCGCTGTATAGCTTCCCAGCCCATTTACAGAAAGAGAAAATATAATTGCAAACATTACTGAGTTACATACACCTATCAAAATCATGCTCCAGACAGCAATTTGTCCTGTTGAGTTAATCGAAATAGCGATAAGAATTAACGCAAGGGAAGCACATATCGATAGTATGTAGGAAGGCTTAATGATTTTTAAAAGATAAGCACCGACGAATCGTCCTACTAACATTCCACCCCAATAAAATGCCACATAATTGTTCGCGTCTTTAAGCCCGATTTTGGTTGTATCTGATATATAATTGGTAAGAAATGACCCGATTGAAACTTCGGCACCCACGTACATAAAAATGGCTATCATCCCAAAATTCAGGTTCCTGAAGGAAAATATACTCTTTGCTTCCTGGTAATTAGCATGAACCGTTGAATCCTCTGCCATGGTTAATTTGGGCAATTTTAAGCGGAAAACGATAAAAGCAATAAGCAGGAGTACCACTGCAATACCCATATAAGGATACCTGACAGCCTCACTCGATGCATGTGATTCGCTTAAACGTGATAAAATAAAATAGGCGCCCAGAAGCGGAGCAATTGTTGTGCCTAATGAACCTACTCCTTGTACCAATGTAAGCCTTGAAGATGCTGTTCGTGCCGGCCCTAAAATGGTTACATAAGGATTAGCTGCAACCTGCAGCAATACAATACCTACTGCCACAATAAATAGTGCAGCCAGGAATAAGGCATACTGATGAAAAACAGATGCAGGGAAAAACATTAATGCGCCGAATGCAGCAATAGAAAATCCCAGGACCATTCCATTCTTGTAGCCTATTTTCTTAACAATTTTCCCTGCCGGGATTGACATTACACCGTAAGTAAGAAAGAAATAGAATTGCACCAATGAAGATTCAGCATAGCTCAAAGTGAACCCGCTTTTAAAAAACGGGACTAATGTGTCATTTAGACATGTTATCAGTCCCATCATGAAGTACAGAACTGCCAATGAAATGAGTGCCGGAGTATAACTTTGTTTTCCTTGGTTCTGTGGGATTTCAGCAACCACAGCTTGCGATGTTAATATAGCCATTTTATTTTTCTATTTGTACGTTAGGATTTGCTCCTGCCAGGTCTGATTTAGCGACAAATGCAGTGATGGTTTTCTCTTCTCCGGGGAAAAGTGTTATGTAGTTATCGCTCCAGAAAGTGGGAAGTACTTCTTCGTTTGTATTGTCTTTACAGACTTTTAACCGGTTAAAGAACGAAAGAGATTCGCTCTCATTTTTTAGTTTAACTGTTATTTTTAGCTCTTTTCCCTGATCCTCAATTGTTACAGCCTTTTTTAATTCTTTAGGTAAGTTAGTCAGCGCTGAAAATTCTTCATGATTCGGGCAATACCAATAGAGATTATCCGAAATCGACCCGCCATTCTTATTCTTCAAAGTAAGCTTCACAAAATAAACAGGAGAATCTGTCATTGGTTTTGGAATGTACTCACCTTCCTGGTAGCTGTCTGCTTTTACTGAAATGGTGCCGGTGTAACTCCATAGTTCTTTCATATTGAAGTCAATAACCTTGGCTTCGAGTATCAGATCGTTTTGCGCCTGGTGAGTGGCATTGATAACCGAAAGTTTACGGCTGTTGGCATTCATCTGAATATGACCCGGTTCCATGGCTTTTTTCGAGAAGAAATAAGCTGCATTTGGATTTAAAAACCAGTCGTAAATTTGCCAACCCACATCGGGCCAGCACGAATTGAATTTCCAGAGCATTACCCCGCTTGTGATATCCCACATTCTATGATTAGCAGCTTCGAACATGGCACGATAGCTATCGGCATTTACATATTGCGCGTTATCAACATATTGTTTAGCCGTTGTGGGATGTCCAAACCGGGTCCTGATGGCATTATCGTAGGCCCTGTAGCAGTAATTCGGACCATCCCAGGCACCATGTTCAGCCCAGACACTATCCAATGGATAGATCGGATTTCGCAGATTTTGTGGCTGATCAGAATTAACAGAAGGGATAAACTTGCACAGGCTGCTGTAAACCGGCATGGCCGGAATTCCCATTTCATTCCGGAACATTTGTAAATGCACTTCCTCAATTTTATCGAAATAGTAGTGCTCTGGATTCCAGTTATAGTCTGGTGATCCATCATCCGTTGTTCCGGTTGGCATATCAGCTTTAAGATAGGGCGATAATTTGTCCACATCCCAGGCTATACTGGTAGTCGGGATAAATGGCCGGCTTGGATCCATTGTATTGATGGTTTTTTTGGAGGAAGTATAAAGATCGTCATCTACAATTACCTCGTTGGCAAGAAACCAGGCGACAATACCAGGGCTGTTCCTATACCGTTTCACCATATCAATAACTTCTGCCTTTGCCAGATTGTGGTCCAGTGGATAATGTTCTGTTTCTGTTCCGGGATACATACGGTAGCATTGAAAAAATATTTGCCAATACATCAATCCATATTTGTCGAAGCTTTCAATAACATCGTCTGTCGGTGCCGGATCATCTTCGTTACCGACAATATTGGCATTAGATTCAGCTATAAGCCTGGCTTCATCAAAAACCCGTTTCCGATTCCTGTCAAGCATCATGTCAGGTTGGAGCCAGCCACCTTTGCAGAAAATTCGCTGACCATTTACACGAAATACTCTTCCAAAGTCATCGCCGATTTGTTTCAACTCCGTTGTCACCTGCCGGATGCCAAAAGTAATTTCTTTTTTGTCTGAAACTACTTTATTCTCTTCAAATGAAAATTTCATCCGGTGGAGGTATTGTTTTCCATAGCCATTTGGCCACCACAAATAGGGATTTTTAACAGAAAGTGCAGGAAATGCCTTTGAATCAAGCACAACTGTTTGAATGTCATTCGGGTTGATGGATATTTCCTTTTTTACTGTAATGGCTGGCATTGAACCACCCAGGTGTTTTGTATAGGAAGGAAATTCCAGGTCGCTGATTAATTCAATAGTTGCCGTAAGAACTCCCTTTACAACTTTATCTGAATTGTTTTTAAGCTCCGTTTGTAAACGGATATCAGCACGGGTAGTATCAGGTAATGGAAGGGTAGTGGTAACATACGGATCTTCAATTGAAACACTTTCGGTAGCTTCCAGGAAAACATCCTGGTAGATTCCCATGTTCCGATCGCGGACTACAGGAACACAATCCCACCCGCCCGACATCTTGAGTGTTTCGTCTTTAAATATTTCGGGAGTTATACCGCGGGTATTGCCAAAAACCACAAACTGAGTGCCGGGATCCGGATCGCCTGGATGATCGACCTGGTATATTTTTACAGCGATACAGTTTTTGACCCCGGCTTTTGCATAGGAAGTGATATTGAATTTAAACCTCCGGAACATACCGACTGTCTCCTTGCTGTCTGCCACCAAATGCCCGTTTACCCACACATCGGCCCTATAATTAAGCCCGTTGAAAGTAAGCCAGATTTGTTTGCCTTTATAATCTTTGGGAGCAACAACTTCTGTACGATACCAGTATGGATCTTTCCATGGATTTTCTTTTCCTTTCAGATAGCTGTATTTAGCCAGGTCATGCTTCGCATTAAATTTATCTGAAACATCAGGTATCATGAAATTATTCATGGCATAATGCGGATCAGGATAGGTTCCATTTTTAACAAAAACACTTAAAACAGTTGCTGGCACTGAAGTCTGATACCAGCCTTCAGGATTGTATTGCATGGAGGAGACTACCTCGTCCGCGAGTTTTACCTCTAATGAGTTTTTTATAAACCAATTCTCCGATAGCTTTATCTTTTGTGCATTCGCAGCAAAAAAGGATAAAACCAATAAGAGAGAAATTTGAATCTTCATAAGTGATAGAATTAATTTATTTGAAAAATCTTTTGCGCCGATATTCTGTATTTCTATTATGCATATACCAGTACTGCTGCCCCGATAAACCCGGCATTATCACCCAATTGAGTTCGCACGATACGGAGGTTTTGTGCTGGCACCGGGCAGATATTTTTTCTGAGTGATTCTTCTAGCGCTGGTAAAAACAACTCCATTGCATTGGCAATTGAGCCACCAATAATCACAATTTCAGGATCCAGCAGGTTGACAGACCATGCAAGTGCGTAGGCAACTATTTTCCCAAATTCATCCCAGGCGGCTTTCGCTGATTTATTTCCATGGAAAGCAAGTGTGGCAATTTCTTCGGCAGTAACTTTATGCCCGCTCAATTTTTCATACAGCTTACTAATACCGTTCCCCGAAACAATATCCTCAATAATCCCGTTTTTATAAGGCGAAATCCAGATTTCTCCTGCAGTTTCAGTTGATCCCATCCATATCTTTTTATCCAGCACTATTGCACAGCCTAAACCTGTTCCCACTGTAATTCCCAAAACACTTCTGGCTCCTTTTCCAGCGCCCCAGAAACATTCACCCAGAATCATGGCATTTGCATCGTTATTCATGAAAACCGGCAGATTAAATTCCTTTTCAATAACGTCTCTCAAAGGGAAAAAATCCATGGTTGGCAGATTCAGACACTGCAATATACTACCGTTTTTAACATCCAAAGGACCAGTAACTCCCAGCCCAATACCCTTGATATCAGTTTTGCTTAATTCGTTACGTTTAATGATTTCGGAAATCGAACCGACAATTCTCGCAACAATCCGATCCTTGTCTTCCTTTGCACCAGTGGCAACAGAAACAGGATCACCTGTTACGGTTCCATCAACTGTAACAGCGCCAGCCCGAATATTTGTTCCACCTATATCAACACCAATGGCTATTTGTTCATTTTTCATTGACTTCTGCAAAATTTGTTTAGGGCAACACAGTAAGGTTTGATTCCTGTCCGGCAATTGAAGAATCATTCAATCGAAGTTACTTTGGCTCCCCGTTTAAAACTGCCTGGTTCATTTTTCTCCTCAACGGACCATTGGTTAACCAGTAGTTGCATTGGAATTATACTTGCAATAGCAAATAATTCCTCGTTAACGCCTGGAATGGTAATGCTAAAGAGGTTTTCGTGAATTATAGCCGGAACCTGATCCGTAATCAAAAGTACTTTGGCTCCAAATGCAAGCACATCGGCAGTTGCTGAAAGATTTTGATCATATGTTTTCCCGCCTGGCGCAAATATAACCACACGGGAACCTTCTTTTATCATTTCCATCGGTCCATGCCGGAATTCGCCACCTAAAAGCGCAGAAGCTGGATTTCGGGTAGCTTCCATCAGCATTAGTGCGCTTTGCTGTGCCGTTGCAAATACCGGGCCCCTGGCAACCAACTGTACAAATGGAACATGAGCAATTGTTTTTACTGCATCAGCCAACCAGTTATTTCTGGTATTTATTAAATCTGAAACAGATTTATTAGTGGCTTGCATCTCTGTAAATGAAGTGCTATCTAGCTTCTCCCTCAAAGCCAGGGACAGGATATACATGACCAGGTAGGAAGTGATAAATGTTTTGGTCGACGTCATATCTTCCTTTCCCGCAATACTTAACAAAGTTTCATCAGCCTTTTTTACCAGGATGCTTTCGGGCTCGTTGCAAATTGCAATAACAGTAACATCAGCAGGTAATTGCTCCAGTATTTTAACAATCTCATAGCTTTCGCCAGATTGAGAAATACAAACTAAAAGCGTTTTTTTGCTAAGCAATTGGAATTGATAATGAAGCAATTCCCCTGCATTAATGGCAAATGAGTTGATCTTAGAGGAATTGAGTAGGCTTGTTGCTGCATTAGAGATAAAATAGGAACTACCCATCCCTGTGAAAATGATTTTATCATACCGGCCAGATTGCCATAAAGTGACAACCCTATCCAGGCACTCTTTTCCCTTGCCTTCCGAATAATACTGAAGCGTATCTTTTAAGGCTTGAGGTTGCTGTTCTATTTCGTTTAAAAATCTATTCATTTATTTTCACTCCTGATTCTGTTTGTAATCATCTGAGGATTGAAGAATAGGCTCATTCTTCTTTTAAAGGTTCAATCTGGCGTCTGGCGACATATAGTGTAAAACTTATTTGCCGCCAGAACACCAAAAATGAACAAGCCAACCAACCTCTTAGTCAACTTTACTTTTATATTTTAAATGATTTCAGCTGACTCCGGATGTTTCTGCTTTTCCGCTATGGAATCCAATGTTTGCCATCCTTTGAATAATCCCCTGGGAACGTGAAAACAGCCTTTCCATTTGCCGCCTTTTGCGTTTAAAAGTACTTCACCCTGACGGTTTAAATAGCCAAACCACTCCCCGTTTTTATGATCTACAAAATGATCCCAGGAATAAGCATGTACTTTTTCAAACCATTCCCAGCATCTCTTGTCGCCTGTAAGATTATATCCTTTAAGCAAACTCATTATTGACTCTACATGCACCCACCATAGCTTCTGGTCCCATTCCAGTTGTTGGGGCGCGTGTCCTTTCACATCCAGAAAATAAAATATGCCGCCATATTCTTTATCCCAGCTGTAGTCCAGAATGTCGATGGTAATATCTACAGCCTTTTTTATCAAAGCGGTATCACCTGTCCGGGTGGCAAGGTCCATAATAAACCACATTGCTTCTATTCCATGTCCCGGGTTAAGTGAACGGCCTTCGAACGAGTCGGAGAAGCTGCCGTCAGGACCAACATTCTCAAGAATTAAGCCGAATTCAGGTTTGTAAAAAACATTCATAACCGAATTGATGCCCTGTTTAATAGTATTCTCAACCATTTCGGGATCCATAATGTGTTCCATTTCCAACACCAGGTTGCAAAGTATCATTGGAAGAGAAAATCCCTGGAGCGGACGAGTCTCGGGAAATGCTTTATTGTATATCCCTTTGGGATTGTTTTGTCGCCTGATTATATTGTTGAATGTGTCAAGCGCAATGCCTTTATATATCTCATTATTAGTTGCTTTATACAATTGGGCGAAACCCATAGCTGCGAAACAATCAGAAAAAATATTGAATGGCTGTGTTATAGGTTTCCCTTCGCGGGTAAGAGAAAAGTACCAGTTGCCTTCTGCATCGCGACCATTCTTCATCAGGAATTCTGCGCCGCGTACGGCCATATCCAGCCATTCCTGCTTTTTCTCCAGCTGGTTGTACAACATGCTTAAAGTCCATATCTGCCGGCCTTGCAACCACATAAACTTATCCGTATCATACACCATCCCTTTTTCGTCGAGGCAAGTAAAAAATCCACCATATTCTTTATCCTCAGAGTTGTTCACCCAAAAAGGGATCACATCATCCAACAAGTTATCACGGTAAAGATTTCTATATTGAAGTATATTCATTGTAGTATTTTATAATCGTTTTATATTTTGTTACTTTGTTTTTACCGCTGCAGCTTTATTCTTCTTTTTTGCAGGTGCTTTCATTGAATCCAGGTATTTTTTGTAATCCAGGAACAGTTTTACAGTATTTTCGCCACCAGGCTTTACTGACATGGAAGGGCTGTTTAATAGTCCCGGATACTGATAACAAAGGATTTTTTCAAAAATCGGGAAGCGGTGCAAATCGCTCAGTAATCCTTCAATCGGACGTGGAACCAAAGCGTTATCCGGTCCGAAGAAATCAAACACTTCCATATCCATCCACAAGTGAGAACCGGCTTCATCACACAAATCCTGAAGCTTTTGAGCTGCCTTTTCGCCAGTAAGATCGCCTTCCGGCATACGATGAAAAGCAAAAGGGCAAATTATGTCAAGATTCGGCAACAACTTGCGATAGGTTTCTTCGGCACCGCGTAGACTATGAGCGTTAGGCGCCAGCATTATAGGTTTATCAGGTGCAAAGCGATGGACATAATCGCTAAATCCTTTGAAAAATGCAACTATATCCTTTCTGTCCTGTTCGTTGCCTAAGCTGCCATCCTGTTCTTCACTTATATACCATCCATAAAAAGAAGGATGGTGTCCATATTTCTGCCACAATTCGTCAGCAAGTTTTTTGTGCCATTCCAACGAGCCTACAGTAAAATCAAACCAGGCATACATACCAACTGCCATAAAAACATTCATTCCGTCTTTATCGGCAGCAGCCAGCACAGCTTCAACCGGGTCAACTGCCGTTATTGGCACACGCCCGGGATACAATTCTGAAGGATAAAATGCTAATCCGTGATAACCATCTTTTTCTATGGTATGTTTGCCGGCGTACATCTGGTTTTTATACACTTCCTGCATTACGATTACGTTCATTTCGATGCTATGCTGGGCATCCATCAACTCACTCCATTGTGAATCCGTCAGCGTTTTAATTGCGGGATTCCAGTATTGTCCTTCGGCTTCACTCCAATGATAGAAGTTGATCCAGGCACCATCAATTTGTTTGGTTGACCGTATAGTAGAAGCTCTTATTTCCATATTGCGTTCCGTTCGGAAAGTCTGATTTCCTGATTTTGTAACAAGAATTATCTTGTGCAAACCTGCATTACCCGCAGTGGGCCAGCGGAATTTAACGCAACTGGCGGTTCCTGCTGAAACTGAGATTTCTTGCTGATGCAGAAGAGATGATGCCTTTTCGTTATCTAGGTAAAAGGAGACGTTCACTTTCTTTTCCAGACCGGTGTTGTTCCAAACTCCTGCACGAATATCCAGTGTGATCTTATCGGTAACAGG
The DNA here is from genome assembly GCA_903913645.1 of uncultured Bacteroidales bacterium. GTDB lineage: Bacteria > Bacteroidota > Bacteroidia > Bacteroidales > UBA4417 > UBA4417. The sequence continues at coordinate 10,771 of CAIWMA010000591.1, forward strand.
CGATGGCGGAATCAAAGTTAAACTGAGTTCAGGCTTTGTTTTATTTACAGCGCTTTCCTGAGCAACCAGGTTGCCAAACATTACCGTTGCCAGAATGATAAGTATAAATCTTAGCTTTTTCATTTTCTTTCGTTTAATTTATTGGCTTGCCAATCTTGTTGATCAAATACTTACAAGCGGCTGCATTCCGCTTGTAAGTATTTCGATATCATTATTTCAAAAAGGATAAAAACCAGTTTCGGTTAATACCCCGGATTTTGTTTAATAGAGCCACCTGAACGGTCAATTTCAGTTTGAGGAACCGGGAATAATTCATTAATTCCCTTTTTGAAGTTTGTTCCTTTGCCATTGGATTTAGGTGTTGCGCCATAGGAGTTCATGGTTTCAATCAGGCTGTTCCACCTCATAAGGTCGAACAGGCGCTGGTATTCCATGGCAAACTCAACGCGGCGTTCGTGCCTGACAGCCTTTCGAAGATCGTCGGAAGCCTTTACATTAACCAATGTAGAATTGGCGATAGTTCTTACGCGACTAACAGCTTCAGCATCAGTGTGACTGGAGTAGCTTGCTCTTAGGCGTATCAGATTGATATTATCGGCCACTTCCTGTTTGCTGCCACCACTTTCCAAAAGGGCTTCTGCATACATGAGTATTACATCAGCATATCTGATCTGGTGAAATGTCCAGGCATCATCGCCCCAACCTGGTCCACGCCGGGCAGGAGTCATATACGATTTCCTGTTATGATATCCAGTGTTAGGATAGGATGAAAAATCCAACACTTCCTGGCCAGTAGTCTGAGCGAAAACGTCCCCAGGTTCCAGGATAGTAAATAAGAGGCGAGGATCTCCCACTTCAAATTCATCCACCAGGTTCTGGGTTGGTGTATCAAAACCCCATGCACCGGTTGGTCCGCGTGGCGAAGTATAAATCGGAATAAAGGAACCATAGATTAAAACACCCGGATCATCGCCTCTTATTACTGTGAAAATAGGCTCTGTTGATAAATAGCTGTTTGGCAGAAATAAATTCTGGAAATTTGCATCCAGGGCAAAAGCGCGTGAATCGATCACTTTTTTAGCAGCATCCCTTGCATTGGCAAACTGTTTGGTATCATCTTTTGCAAAAAACAAATAAACCCTTGCCTCCAAAGCCCAGACTGCTTCTTTGCTAACCCGGCCAATCTCGCTGGCTGGCATGTCGTTTTTTGAAGGAAGACTTACTTCGGCAGAAGCTGCTTCAAGGTCTTTGATTATAAAATCGAAAGTCTCGGTTGAAGTTGCCCTGATTAATTTGTCCTTATTATCTACTGTAAGGGTTTTATCAATAAGTGGCACTCCACCATAAACTCTTGCAAGTTCAAAATAGAAATAAGCCCGCAAAAATTTGATTTCAGCCATATACCGGTTCTTTGTTGTTTCGGGTAGCAGGTAACCTTCAGCATCAATCAGGTAATTTTTAGGGAAGTTCTCCAAAGCTACATTGCAATTGCCTATGCCAAGGAAGCAGCTTCCCCAGAAACTCTGTAATGTTTCGTTGCTCGACAATGCCCTGCCATACCCAAGATCAAGTACAAATGGCCTGTCGCCTGCATCTGAACCGCCTTTATCGCTATCGTCGGTAGCCATGTTGCCTAATTCCGCCTTTGGCGCTTCGTAGCCGTAAAAGTCATACAATCCTTGGTAGCATTGAATTAGCGATTTATAACCAGCATCCGGTGACTTATAAAAGTTTTCTTCTGTCTGAACTCCTAACGGCGGACGGTTTAAAAAATCTTTCTTGCATGCTACCATTCCGAGTATCGCTATGCAAATTGCTGTATAGAATATCTTTTTCATCGTTTGTAGATTAAAATTTTAGATTGATACCTGTCATAATAGTTCTGGCCTGGGGATAGTATCCCTGGTCAATTCCTGTAAGTTTCGGATCGGAAGAACCAATTTCAGGATCAAGTCCGGAGTAACCTGTAAGCGTCAGAAGATTTTGTGCGCCGACATAGAATCTTAACTGGGTGATTTTAGCTTTTTCAAGAAGTTTGCCTGTAAAAGTATATCCCAGCTGTAAATTCTTAATTCTCAGGTAAGAACCGTCTTCAACAAAGTAATCGGAAACGCTGTTATTTAGACCCTGGTTTTGAGAAATCTTATGGAACTTATCCGTGCTTCCTTCGCCACTCCACGATTTATCGATAAATCCTTTGGTTGCATTATAAAAACCGGTACCTGATTCAGTATCATACTTTTGAATATTCATCACATCGTTACCTTGCGAACCTTGCAAAAACAAGCTGAAATCAAATCCTTTATATCCAAGGTTTCCGGTAAATCCATATACAAAATTCGGCCACGGATTTCCGATCATCGTGCGATCTTTTGCATCAAGTATGCCATCACCATTCAGGTCTTTAAAACGAACATCCCCTGGCGTTGACACATCCCGCTGAGGACTATTTTCCACCTGCTGTGAATTCTGGAATATACCGTTGGTAACGTACCCGTAATAATATCCTACCGGCATTCCGACTTCAGTTTTAGTAATTACTTCACCCAGGTGAGCGGTGGCATAAATTGGTTCGCCATCTCCGAGTTTTGTTACTTTATTCTTGTAAGCTGATATGTTTCCATCAAAGCTGTAGGTAAAATCACCTTCTGCATTTCTGTACGACAGATCAAACTCCCAGCCTGTATTTTGCATATTTCCTGCATTTGAATATGGTGAATTTGGATATCCAAGAGTTGTAGGAAGTGGCACGATCAGGAGCATATTTTCAATCTTCTTGTCAAAATAATCGACGGTAAAATTCACTTTGCCTTTCAGGAAAGTAAGGTCCAAACCTATATCCAACTGGTTGGAAACTTCCCATTTCAATACAGGATTACCCGTTGATAAACGACCGGCCCCTATAACAGCGGAAGTTTCGTTGCCGAATAAATAGCGGCCAAACGTATTTCCGTAAGTGGAAAGGTAAGCTCCGCCACCAATATTCTGGTTACCGATCTGGCCATAACTTGCCCTGAGCTTCCCATCAGTTAACCATCCAATTTGTTTCTTCTGTAGGAAACCTTCTTCTGTAAACCTCCATGCAGCTGACACGGATGGAAAGGTTCCCCATTGATTGCCTTCTGCAAATTGTGATGAACCGTCGTGGCGTATATTGAATGCAAAAATATAACGGCCTGCATAATCAAATCCTGCCCTTCCAAAATACGAACGGATAGCATTTGAATAATTATATCCTGAAACAGCTGGATTTATTGTGCCTGCGTTGATAATCCGCATGTCCACATCATTGTTCACCAGTCCCTGGATGGAAGCACTGAATTGTGATACTTTGGTTGCCTCTTCCGAAAAACCGCCCAAAGCAGTTATATGATAATTACCCCAGGTCTGATCAAAATTAAGCGTGTTTTCCAGGACAAAATAATTGGAATTATACGTATAGTTACTAACCGTTGCATAGGTGCTGTATTCAAATGAATTTAAAGTGTATTGCGGATTGAATGCATCGGTAAAAGCACGTCCCAGGTCCATTCCGATCCTGCTCTGGAACGAAAGTGGCTTTGCAATTTTAATATCAATGTTTAGTCCACCTTTAATGCCAAGTGTTGTATACTTTGTTTGCTCCATCCGGTTGATTTGAGCCACAGGATTCCGCTTATCAGAATACAGGATACCTGAGTATTGCGAAAATGGATTGCTAGGCTCATATCCATAATTTATTCTTGATAGATAGGATGGTAGTTCCACCAAGTTGTTTCGAAAGACAGGTGTGATTGGATCGGCAGTCATCGCGCAGAAAATGGTACCGGTAAACGGGTTGTTTTCATCAATGGTTTGACGTTCTTCATCAATAATGCCAATGTTTGCGCTTATTTTAACCCTGTTGCTAACTTGAGCATTGATGTTATTTCTCCAGGAAATACGCTTGTAATCTGAGCCATTTATTATTCCCTTTTGGTTCAGGTATCCAAGGCTTGACGAAAAACTTACTGTCTTATTTCCACCGCTTACACTAAAGTTGTGGCTTTGAATAGGTGCGCCCTGGTTAACAATTTTGCTCCACCAGTCTGTTCCGTTTTGCCCTGAGTTAGCTGTTACAAAACGCAAAACCGAGTCAATTTTTGCCGGTGATGAAAAATCAGGCTGAACTTCTGCGCCTGCATTTGTGGCTGCAAGATTTTTAAAGGTGATAAATTCCTCAGCATTTAACATTTCCGGACGTCTCCATGCCGATTGCATTCCCAGGTAAGTATCGTAGGTGAAATTTACCTTTTCGTTTACTGATCCTGTTTTGGTAGTTACTATTATAACACCATTGGCAGCCCTGGCTCCGTATATAGCAGCAACGGACGCATCTTTGTGAACAGCCATAGATTCAATATCATTGGGATTCAGGTAATTTATATCATTCTGTGGCAAACCATCAACCACATACAAAGGATCGGTACTTCCATTTATGGAGCCAATGCCGCGGATATGCAGAACAGATGCCGAACCGGGAGTTCCGCTGCTTTGTGATACAGTTACCCCGGCTGTTAATCCCTGTAAAATATCTATTGCGCTGGAAACAGGCATTTTGCTGATCTGCTTAGCCTTTACTACCGAAACGGATCCGGTTATTTCCTTTTTGGTGGTTGACCCATATCCGATTACGACAAACTCATTCAGAGTTGATGCACTTTCTAACAAAGTGATTTCAATCGAATTTTGATTCCCCGCAATTATTTCCTGCGAAGTATAGCCAATAAATGAAAAAACAAGAATTGATTTTTCTGAGGAAACTGTAACAGTAAACTTACCTGCAACATCTGTGATTGTTCCGTTAACCGTACCCTTTTCAACCACACTCACGCCAGGCAAGGAATTTCCTTTTGAGTCAAGTACACGTCCAGAAATAACTTTCTGTGGAAGATTATCCGAATTGACAATTCCACCTGCGATAACAGATATCTGAATTGCCCCAAACAAGAGTAGCATAGTTAGGAGTTTCATTGCCATCTTTAGTTTAATAAAGATTGACAGAAATGAAATAACCTGCGTAATTTTTTTTGTCATACTTTTAAGTTTAGAAGGGTTAAGATTTTTATGATAAAACATGTTTTTCGGTGAGAAATATTTTGAATTTAAAGGCAGGAGTATGGTATAATCCTGATATGTTATCTGGTTAGGAGAGCTTTATCCATAGGCTTTATTTGTTTTTTTGATGATTAGTTGCATTGTCAGGCGTATCTTTTCTTAAAAAGATGTAATGACTCACCAATGATTTTTATCGGATTCCTAAGAACAATTTATTACTGTATTCAGATTCTATTTGTATACTTCAAATTCCCAGAAAGAGAAGGACCAAGCTACTTCGATGCGCTTATTGAGAACCAGTTTCACGTACCTGGCATCTGCGGAGGTAAAAGGATGACTTACATTTCCACCTGCTCCTGATGTAATAGCGAAAACAGTTGTGAAACTAACATCATCACTTGAAATCTGTATCGCATAATCCGTTGCATAGGCTCCTTCCCATTTTATATCTACCCTGCTTATGCTTTGCACCGAGCCCAGATCTACTTCCCACCACTGATCATCGGCCACAGCACTAAACCACCTGGTGGTAAGATCTCCATCATTCGAAAGCGTTTCTGCGTTTCCTCCGCCCGATGATTTTGCAACCTTGCCCAGTGCTAGGTTTGAACTTATCGTTATTGGTATTACAGGTAAAGGAATATACCTCGGTGTAGTTCCGGGATTTTTCATCTTGTCGGCAGCAAGAACACAAAAAGCTGCCTCGGCGATGTACCAGTTTGATTTCTGACTGCCAGCTTTATTGAAGGAGATAATATGGTTAATGTATGCATCGACCCTGGTTTTGTCGTTAAGAACTGCAGCAGCATAACATACTACTGCCCAGGGATATCCGCCTGCGTCATATACCGTACCGTTTGCCCAACCAGTGTAGTTTAAATTGAAATCACGATACATTATATTTGCCCTGTCTGATGTAACATCAATTACACCATACATACAGGGATATAGCTGGCAGGTGGCATCGGCATAAAAAACAGACCATTTTGAATTTGTGGAGCCATTCGATCCATCATCGTACCAGTTATACATGGTTCCTCTCCAAAGCTGGCTTTCAATAGCATTTGTGTTAGCATCGGCAAGTTCCTGGTAATGTGAAGCGCTGCCACTTACAATTGCTTTGCTTTGCAGCCAGACCAGGGCTTTAAGTCCCTCATTTACTTCGGCATTATCCATTAAATATTTGGAACCGTGAACATAGGAGTCTATCGATAAACCATCGTTATCATCAGGGCCAAAGCCGTTAGGAATATTGTTTGTTGCATTGTCGATACATTTTTCAAGGGCACTGGCAACCAACGTTAATTCTGATGAATGCCCAGTCAGCCATGCCAGGTCAGCCGCAGACAAAAGACCTAATTCCTTTGCCAGTGATAAAAATGTTGCTGCATACGAGTCGGCAGAATCATAAGTGCCTTTGGTTGTTTCGGCAACTCCATAATAATCGTATACCGATCCGGGAATTTCAGGATTACTTGTTACAGGATTAATGCTGCCATTAAGTTTGCTCATATACCAAGCCATCCATTTTTTGACGGCAGCAACGTTTTCAGCAGTTGGCATTTTAAGTAAAGCGCGACAGGCAATGTTTCCAAAATATGGCATTATCCTGCTACCGGCATCTTTGGTATCCTTAAATGCTCCGCTGGCCGACTGAGTAGCTAGGATATATGGGATCTGGTAAGCAATAATGTTATCATAAATGGTCTTAACATCCACTACTGGCTTTTCCTTAGGAATAACGGGATCTTTCTCCTTTTTGCAGGCGCCTATGCCTACAAGACTTAGTAAACATACCGCAACTATTCTTTTCGTACCCATTGTTTCTATTATGTCTCTGATTTTAAATGATTTCCGTTTAAAAGGATATTTCCGGAACAATAGAGTCATTCTACAAAATGGCATAAAATGACTCTATGCTATTTTTAATTATAGACTTCGAATTCCCAGAAGGTCATTTCCCAGGGAGTCCCTTTTGTGTTTAGCAGCAGTTTTACATACCTGGCATCTGTTTCGGCAAATGAATGGGATACATTTCCGCCTGCACCGGTAGTTGTTGTATATACCGTTGTGAAGTTTGCATTATCAGTCGATACCTGTATGGCATAACCTAAAGCAAAAGCACCTTCCCATTTGATATTAACCTTGCTGACTTTTGTAACCAAACCCAGGTCGACCATCCACCACTGGTTTTCACCACTGGCAAACCATGCGCTTGATAAGTCTCCGTCATTTCCCCTGGATTCTGCCGGACGATTAGGTGCATTGAGAGGGGTAGAGGATGTAGATGCTTTGTTTAGTGCTAAATTTACAGAAGCATAAACTTCAAATTCCCAGAAAGTCATTTCCCATGGAGTTCCTTTTTTGGTAAGCAATAGTTTTACATACCTGGCATCCACTGGGTCAAATGAATGGGTAACATTTCCTCCTGCGCCTTTTGTTGTGGTAAATACTGTTGTGAAGTTTACATTATCAAGAGATACCTGTATGGAATAGCCGGAAGCAAAAGCGCCTTCCCATTTAATAATAACTTTATCTATCTTTTTGGATTTGCCAAGGTCTACAGTCCACCACTGGTTTTCGCCATTGGCAAACCATGCGCTGTTTACATCACCATCATTTCCCCTGGATTCTGCCGGACGATTAGGTGCATTGAGAGGGGTAGAGGATGTAGATACCTTATTTAGAGCCAGGTTCCCGTTATCTTCAGGTATTATTGGGGCGATATATTCAAATCCGGCCAGGGCTTTGGATCCTTTGGCATTTGTTACACTAATTGTACCTGTACTTCCTGTACCTATTACCGCTTTAATGATTTCCTTTGAAACTACAATATAGGAGGCCGCTGCTTTACCACCGAAACTTACTGATTGAACATCAATAAAGTTTATACCTGTTATTGTAACCGTATCTCCGGTTTTTCCGGTTAACGGATCGAAGGATGTGATTTTTGGCATCTCCGAAACTGTAATCTTCGTATTCGGATCATACGGATTAGCTCCTCCTTCATCTTTTTTACAGGAACCTAGTATGATTAAATAGAGGACAATTGATGTTAGTAGAATTTTTTTCATAATTTTTTCAATTAAAAAAGTTTGAGTTGTTTAAAATTCTGTTTGGACTTCAATATGAGATTGTAGTAGTAAAGGCGAAGAATGAACAAATAATTAATAAATCGTTTCAGTTAAATGAAATTTATAAATTTATTTTAAGGCAAA
>CAIWMA010000592.1 GCA_903913645.1 uncultured Bacteroidales bacterium
CTTAAATTCGGATCTTAACGCAAAGAGGCTGCCTGATAAAGGCAGCCTCTTTCAATTTATTTAGAAATCAGATCATTCTACAATCCAAACTCTTTCTGAATCTTATCTACGCTATCAACTTTCTCCCATCCAAAAAACTCAACTTCCTTAAAGTATTTATCTTTTCCATTGATTTTTTCGGTGCGGGTGCTGCCGTTTTTGTAATAAACTTCTACCTCGGCTTTGTAATGATCACGGCCAAAATGTCCGTAAGATGCGGTACGTTCAAAGATTGGATTCTTCAATCCAAAGCGCTGAACAATGGCATATGGACGCATATCAAAAATCTTGTGTACTTTCTCAGCTATCTGCCCGTCGGTAAGTTTTTTGCCTTCGGCATCTTTTACTTTAGAAGTTTTGTACGTGTTTACATAAATACCAACGGGTTCAGCAATACCGATTGCGTAGGCAACCTGCACCAGAACTTCGTCTGCAACACCCGCAGCAACAAGATTTTTTGCAATATGGCGTGCGGCATACGCGGCTGATCGATCCACTTTTGAGGAATCTTTTCCTGAAAAAGCACCACCACCGTGAGCGCCTTTACCACCATAGGTATCAACAATAATTTTACGGCCGGTAAGACCGGTATCGCCGTGAGGACCGCCGATTACAAACTTACCAGTTGGGTTTACAAAGTATTTAACATCATCACCAAAAAGTTTGCGAACACGTGCCGGCAATGTCCTTTTTACACGCGGCAGCAAAACATTTTTCACATCTTCTGCAATCTGATCCTGCATCGCTTTTTCAGCAGCTTTTATAGCTTTTGGCGTCGAGTCAGCTGGCAGTACAAATTCGTCGTGTTGTGTCGAAACTACAATGGTATCAATACGAACAGGCCTGTTGCGCTCGTCGTATTCGATGGTAACCTGCGACTTGCTGTCAGGACGGAGGTATTTCATTTTTTTGCCTTCGCGGCGGATGGCGGCCATCTCCTGGAGGAGAATATGCGATAACTCAATCGGCATCGGCATCAACGTATCCATCTCATTGTTGGCATAGCCAAACATCATTCCCTGGTCACCGGCACCCTGATCTTCAGGATTACCGCCATGATCAACGCCCTGGTATATATCTTCAGACTGTTCGTGAATGGTTGAAATTACGCCGCACGAATTATTATCAAAACGGTATTCAGCTTTTGTATATCCAATGCGTTCAATTGTACGGCGAACTATTTTTTGAATATCAACATAACCGGTTGTACGGACTTCGCCGCTGCAAACAGCCAGCCCGGTGGTTACAAGTGTTTCACAAGCAACTTTACTTTCCGGATCAAATCGTAAAAACTCATCCAGCAATGCATCCGAAATTTGGTCTGCAACTTTGTCGGGGTGCCCTTCCGACACACTTTCTGATGTGAATAAATATCCCATCTCTATCTTATTTAAGAGGTTTAAAATTTATAAAAAGATTGAGGAAGTATTAAATACGCTTGCGGAAGTATTTTTTAGCATTTTTTCCCGTGGTTGCAAGCAATCAAATTTTTCCACTCAATATGGCGGCAAAGGTATAGATTTTTATAATTGCTTTTTTAAAAAGACAGGATTTCTTATTTTTTCGCCATGCTTTTGTCGTGGCAACAAATATGCTTTCAACATCTAAAAAATGAGGCTGTGTCTTGATTTCATTCAGTAACTTCGCGGATCAAAATCATGGTTTTATGAACAAATACAGCATTGCGGCATTATTAATTTTAGTAACATTTTTTTGCAAGGCTCAATCACCTGCATCGTATGTGAATCCTTTTATCGGCACCAACGAAATGGGACATACCTATCCGGGAGCTACCGTACCTTTTGGAATGGTTCAGCTCAGCCCTGAAACAGATACTATTCAATATTCGATAGGTAAAGGATACATAAAAGAAGTGTATCGCTATTGTGCAGGGTATCAGTATTCGGATAAAACCATTGTCGGATTCAGCCACACGCATCTTTCAGGAACCGGTCACAGCGACCTGGGAGACTTTCTTATTATGCCGACAACCGGGAATGTGCAGTTAAATCCTGGTACGGCTGATAATCCTGAATCAGGGTATCGCAGCCGGTTTTCGCACGAAACGGAAAAAGCTACGGCAGGATATTATTCGGTAATGCTTAGCGATTACAATATTAAAGCTGAACTTACAACTACCGCTCGGGTTGGTTTTCATCGGTATACCTTCCCTGAAACTTCACAGTCAAATATAATCCTGGATATGGTTTCGGGCATTTATAATTATGATGGGAAAGTTGTATGGAGTTCAATCAGGGTTGAAAATGACACGCTTGTTACAGGATACAGGCAAACCCAGGGCTGGGCCCGCGAAAGGACCATGTATTTTGCTATGGTTTTATCGAAACCTATCCGGAACTATGGTTGCCGTGACGATGGGAAAGTGGTTTATAATGACTTTTACAGGAAATTCAATACCGCAAAGGATTTCCCGGAAATGTCGGGAAGGAAACTGAAAACGTATTTCAGTTTCGATACAAAAGCCGGCGAACAAATTCTTATAAAATTTGCGCTTTCATCAGTAAGTACCGAAGGTGCCGTTAATAACCTTAAAACCGAGATCCCGGGATGGAATTTTGACCAGGTGCAGCAACAGGCAGAAGCTTCGTGGAATAAAGAATTAAGCAGAATTACTATTGAAGCATCAGATGAAAAGAAGATCATTTTCTATACAGCGCTTTATCATTCCTTCCTCTCTCCTACAGTTTTTATGGATGCAGATGGTCAGTATCGTGGCCTCGATCACAACAACCATAAAGCTGAAGGATTTACAAATTATACTACTTTTTCCCTTTGGGATACATACCGCGCACTCCATCCTTTGTTTACTTTGATTCAACAGCAGCGGGCATCAGATATGATAAACTCCATGCTGGCGCACCAGCAACAAAGTGTTCACCATATTCTGCCGGTGTGGAGCCATTACGCCAATGAAAACTGGTGTATGATTGGCTACCATGCCGTTTCAGTTATTGCGGATGCGTATATGAAAGGAATTACCGGCTTTGATGCACAGAAAGCGCTCGATGCCTGCATTTCGAGTGCAACGTATGCGCCTAACGACGGCATCGGTGACTATATGAAATATGGCTTTGTTCCTGCTGATAAATCCTCGAATTCAGCTTCCAAAACCCTGGAATATGCCTATGATGATTATTGCATCAGCCAAATGGCAAAAAAAATGGGGAAACCAGAAATTGCATTAAAATATGCGAAAAGAGCCGAAGCTTTTAATTTTGTCTGGGACAGCAGTACAGGCTTTATGAGGGCAAAGAAAAGCGATGGCACATTCCAATCACCATTCGATCCGCTAAGCACTGAAAGGCAGGGTTTTATCGAAGGCAATGCATGGAATTACTCATTCTATATTCCTCAAAACCCTGCCCGGTTAATCGAATTGTATGGCGGCAATAAAAAGTTTATGATGCATCTTGATTCGTTGTTCAACGTTAAGCTCGAAGAGAAATACTTTGCCGAATCAGAAGATATCAGCGCTGTCGGGATGATTGGCAATTACGTTCATGGAAATGAGCCAAGCCATCACGTCCCATACCTTTATGTTTTTGTAGGAGCACCCTGGAAAACACAGGAACGAATCCACCAGATTGTAAATACAATGTACCACAACACAACTGATGGTCTATGTGGAAACGATGACTGCGGGCAAATGTCGGCATGGTATATTTTCAGTTCACTGGGATTTTACCCGGTTTGCCCGGGAAGCAATGAGTATGTAATCGGATCTCCATCAGTCGATAAAGCTATTTTGAACTTTGAAAACGGCAAGCAGTTTACTATCACAGCACAAAATCTGAGCGATAAAAACTTTTACATTCAGCAGATCAAATTAAATGGAATTCAAAAAAAAGATTTCATTATTCTTCATGACGATATTATGAAAGGTGGAACTCTTGAATTTGTTTTGGGCGCAAAACCGAAGAAGTGAAAAATATGGCTGGAAGTCGGAAGACAGAAGTCAGAAGTCAGAAGATGAATGACCAAGCTTAAACCTGCATAGCTATTCTTCTTAATCTTGTCACACTGAGCGAAGTCGAAGTGCCTCACTTTTCACTATTCACTCTTCTCTATTCACTTTTCACTCTTCACTCTTCACTTTTAACTCCTAACCTCGGACTTCCGTCTTCCAGCCTCTAAAATTATTTTCCATCACAAATCCTCTCACATATTTAAAAAATTGTATTTTTGATAAAAACAGAACGCCATGGATTTTAATGAAGTTTTATTGAAACGC
>CAIWMA010000593.1 GCA_903913645.1 uncultured Bacteroidales bacterium
AACCGTGTTATTCCATCCTAAAATATATTTTGGACTTTTATTGTAAACCCGTCGGTCATCACCCGTAATAAGGCTATCACCATTAAGGTCTGCAATCTTTATACTTCCTGGTGTGCCAGGTAAAAGTGGGGTACCAAAGTCTTTATATTTACTTTGATCAGGGTCGTTAATTTTCCAGCAACCAGTGGCTTCATAATCGTAAAATGCACGAACCGGTTGCCCCACGATTAAAGCAGCATTTGGATTAGAAACCTCCGAGGTTTGACCACTTGCAAGAGAAACAATTTGATCTCGGTTCAATGCGAAAGTAAGACTACTCGTCCAGTTAAAGTCTTTTTGTTCTATGGCCCTCACAATCACTATAGCTTCAACTCCCTGGTTATTGGTATTCCCAACATTTTGCATGGTTTGAGGATAGACTGACGTTCCTGGCAATCCGGCATATAACAAAAGGCTATACGTATTAGCATAGTAATAATCGAGTGTTGCCGAAACCCTTTGTTTAAAAATGGAAATATCAATGCCCAAATCGTATGTCGAAGTTGTTTCCCAGGTAAGGTTCTGATTGCCAAGAAGCCCGGGGAGTCTGCCATAAATTACCTGATTGCCAAAAGGATTTGGCACCATTTGATCAGAAAGCCTTGTGAGTGTTTGATACGGATTAACGGCAGCATTTCCGGCTTTACCCCAGCTCAAACGTAATTTAAGGTTGTCGATAGACTTTGCTGACTTTAAAAAAGGTTCCTCAGATACCACCCATGCACCGGCAACAGAAGGGAAGGAATTCCATTGATGTCCGGGTGCAAGCACTGATGAGCCATCACTTCTTAGCGTGGCTGTTACAAGGTATCTATCCATCAATTTATAATTTACTCTTCCGAAGAATGAAAGCATATTCGTTTTCACATAAACATCATTGGTTATCAAATTTGCTGGCGGAACAAATGACATACTGTAAAACGAACTTATCAGATCGTGTTCCATCGGACCATTGCCTGATACACCATGAGATTCTAACACATATTGATTCGCACTTTGTCCCGCCAGTAAATTGAAATTATGTACTCCTTTAGTCAAGGAATAGTTCAGCGTGTTTTCAAAAGTGTATCCATTTTGAGCAATGTTGTCTACAGATTTAAAGGTGCCTTTGGATAACCTGAACATATCAAATGTCTTGTAATCAATATACGTACCTTGACGACTTGTTTGATTATCGATGGCAAGCACCGATTTGAAACGAAGGTTTTTAACAATTTCCCATTCCAGGAATCCATTGGCAAACAATCTGCCTCCTTTTGTATTATTTTGATAATATCCCGGTAGTTCGTTAAAAAGCGGGTTGGTAGTACTCTGCGATAGTGGGCAGGGTTTATCAAGCAGTGTTCCGTCGGGCAAGTAAAGCTGCGAAAGGGTCATTGTACTAATTGCTGAGTAATATATGTCATCCTCACGACGATCCCAATCACGGAAAGTATATTGAATATTTGCCCCGGTTGATAGCTTGTCTGATATTTTGTGATTCAGGTTAACCCTGAAGTTATATCTTTTCAGCTCATCGTTCAAAAGGATACCTTTTTCATTCAAATATCCAACAGACAAATCATATGAAGTCTTTTTATTTGCTCCCGAAAGTGCAAGTTCGTAGTTTTGCGTATTACTGTTATGGATAACCATAGGTAAAGCTTGAACTCCACCTTCCTGGTACATTTGGTATACAGACTTTGTATAAGGGGCACTCACCTCAGCAGGAAGAAGACTTTCAGCAGAGTATTTAGGGTCACTCAAACTGGTTGAACCCCAGTTTCCGGTTTGAGCCTCATCCGTATAACGGGCACGTTCAGCCAATACAAGGTATTCCTGTTGAGCAGACATCACAGGTGGTAAATCTGTAGGGCTATTAAATGAAAACCACGAATTGAATGAAACTTTAGATTTTTCAACCTGACCGATTTGTGCTTTTTTTGTTGTAATGATGATTACACCATTGGCACCCCTGGTACCATAAATTGCTGTTGAGGAAGCATCTTTCAAAATATCGATAGAGGCTATATCTGAAGCATTGATGTCTAAAACGGAACCATAAGGAATCCCATCCACTAAAATCAGAGGATTGTTTGAAGCATTAATGGAGCGGTTTCCCCGCAAATTAAAACTCAGTTCAGCTCCTGATTGGCCACCGGTTTTCATAACATCCATCCCTGCTACTTTTCCCTGCATGGATTGAAGCGGGTTGTTGGAAGCTGTTTTTGTGATTTCTGATGATTTCACAGAACTAACAGAACCTGTGAGATCCCGCTTCTTAACAGTTCCATAACCCACAACTACAAATTCCTGAAGCTCTGACATTTCTGGTGTAAGTTTAATATCAAGCATCTTTTCCCCTGCAGCAGGTATTTGCAAAGGTTTATATCCAATAAAAGAAATGACTAATATTGCTTCGGATGTAGGTACATCAATGCTAAACTTTCCATTAACATCAGTAACTACACCACTTGTCGTCCCTTTGATGCTTACGGTGGCTCCGATCAATGCTTCTCCATTCGAAGCATCGGTAACAATACCTGTAATTTTGATTGGCTGCGAAGTGATCAAATTGTTTTCTTCCGGGCCAGTTATACCGGCAAAAGCTAACACTGGCACAAAAGCAAACATGAACATCAGGATAGAAAAACTCAGATACAAACTCCTGTTGAGCCACACTTGCGATAAAAGTATTGATTTACATTTTTTATTCATGCGGTTACATTTTAATTTTAAAAACCTATAGTGTAATAGTTAGCAACATATTAATTGAATCAGCCGATTACTGGCTTATCCACGATTTCTTCTTTTGTACGGTCCCAGTATAGCTTTTTACCTTCACGGTAGGCCTGTGTTGCCATAATGCTGGCGATCGAATGCCAGAACCCGGTATGAATATGTCCGTTTGGAACCAAATCCCTGTTTCTCATACAATCAATCCAGTTGTCCAAATGATATTTGCTGTTATCATCCACATTAACAGGTCCCATTTGCATTCCATATTCTTCTGCTGTGATAACTTCTGCTTTTCCACTTTTAATTGTCTCCTTCATTCCTTCATAAAAATCGAAGCCTCCTGGAAGGTCCTGATGTTCGGGAATGAAAAACCATCGGGAACTGCCTTCGCCACCGTGGGCAAATAAAGTTCCTTCTTTCCCGCGGATACAGGTGTAATCGCCAAACATACTTGCGTAGTTCGAAGCGTAGGAATACAGAAATTTGGCATCATCATAGGTAGCAAGTGCTTGAAAAGTATCTGGATTCTGCCGGATGTCAGGCCAGCCAAAAATTCCACCGTTTGCCACCATCGAATCAGGAATTGCTGTATCGGTGTAAAAATGCACCAGTCCGGCCCCATGGCTCATCCATTGAGAGGTAATACCCCCCGAATATTCACGGAAAATTCTGAATTCAAAGTATTTCCAGGGATTGAAAGGCTCGTACGGCTTGCCAAGCAACCATCTGTTCCAATCGGTATCCGCTTCCCTGATGGCAGCAACATCAGGATCGCTAGGCACATGCCAACGCGGCTCATTGTCGTTCCAAACCTGTTCAATTTTAGTAATCTGGCCCAGCCTTCCGGAGCGGATCATGGCGCGAACTTTCAACTGGATCGGATCGCTCACCCATTGTGAACCCATTTGCACTATTTGTTTTGATGCCAAAACTGAATTCCTCGCCAACTTTGCATCGGCAACATCAATAGCCATAGGTTTTTCGCAATAACAATCTTTCCCGGCACCAACAACCTCTGCTAATATCTTGGCATGCTGAAAATCCCCGGTGCCAACCATTACAGCATCCACTTCAGGCATTTTTAATAAATCTTCGGAATATTTAAACTGTTTTACATCGTTACCAAAAAGCTTTTTGCAGTTTGCGGCAGCTTTCTCTTTGTTGAGTTTCCAGATATCACAAACAGCTACTACAGCAAGGTTTTTATCTTTTTCCGAAGTTTTTACCATCGATTGATGATCTTCGCTGCGACTGCCACAACCCAGAAAGGCAATATTAATCCGCTCATTGGCACCAATTATCCGGTTGTATGAAGCAGCACTTGATGTGGAGGTTTTTAAAACACCGGCTCCGATGGCCACAGATGCCAGGCCCGCTGTAGTTTTGCCAATAAAATTTCTCCTTGTGAATATATTCTCCGACATGATATGGCGTTATTTGTGAATGTAAACGTACACAAAAGAACAAATTAAAATAATACCATCAAAATTTTTCTTATTTATTTTTTTAGTGCTTAACGAATTATAGCTGAAAACAGTCCAATTGATTGATATCTATCAGTTAATACTCATTTATTTACATATACCTTATGATACCTGGTGATGTGAAACGGGTCAATAGCTTGAGTAAAGAAATTTTAATATCAAGTCATAGTATTGATTATATGACATTTAAATAACTTAATGTATTCTATATCTAATTGATAAAACGCTTTGGCCCCTTTAACTTCTAAATTCATTTTGAAACAAGGATACTTAACTTGAATCACCAATTGAGTGGAACACACACTGCATTAATCAGGTAGCTATATTTTAACAAACCAATTTCATACCATAATTCCCTATTCATATTTGCTTATATTAAAAAGAAAATTATTTTTTTCATTTTGTTGTGTACGTCCACAATTAATATATCTTTACCCATTCTTATATTTATGAATCTGAAATGAGACTGGTCGATATTGCAAAAAAAGCGAATGTTTCTTTGGGTACAGTGGATCGTGTCGTCAATGGGCGAGGCAAGGTCGCAACTAAGACCGAAAAGGTAATTCGTGAAATAATCAATGAATTTGGGTACGTTCCCAATTTAAGAGCCAGATCACTCTCTTCGAAGAGAAAAATAAATTTCGCCGTACTGGTTCCCAAACCTCAGGGTGAGGACTATTGGTATAAAATACTTTCCGGCATTCAAACTGCGGAAAAAGCTATTAAGGAATTTGGTATAAATGTATCGGAATTCCTTTATGATCAGGATGACGACATCTTGTTTACAGAACTGGCATCACAAATCCTGGCAACCCGTTTTGATGGTGTACTAATAGCACCTTTATTTACAAAGGAGGCCAGATCACTTGTAAAAAGCCTGGAAAAGGAAAATATTCCATATGTTTTTATCGACTCATTTATAGAAAAAACCAATCCGCTTTGTTCGATCTGCCTGAATGATTTTCAAAGCGGGGTGCTGGCTGCAAAACTCCTGAATTATAGCCTTTTTAACGACGATGAAATATTGGCGATAAGCAATCTCAAGTATGCTGAACATTTTGAACTTATTCAGGACCGGTCGAATGGTTTTCAATCATTCTTTGAAGCTAAAAATCATTCTGATCGGATTATTCATTCTTTTGAAATCATAAATCCAAAATACGAGAAACTCGCCAGTATGTTGGAAGAGAAGCTTGTACAGTTTCCAAAAATCAAAGGAATTTTTATAGATAATTCTAAAGCTCATTGGGTTGCACGGTTCTTAAATGAAAATAGCATATTGAACATGAAGTTGGTTGGGTTTGACTTAATTGATCAGAATATCAGGTATCTGCAAAATGGGACCATTGAGTTTATTCTTTTTGATTACGCCGAGAAACAGGGAGAAATGGGAATACAGATACTTTTTGATCACGTTCTAAAAAAGAAGGAAACAACCCGTCAGATAAATATGCCAATTCACCTTGTTACCAAAGAAAATCTCCAGGGATTTTTAACTTGATCATTTCATAAAATCATCAAATACAAATCACACACATATAATTCTTAACTAAAAAACAATTCATTATGGAAACTAAAAAATCTACTTTTATTAGCAGAATAGGATTTTCAGGACTTATTCTGGGGCTATTCTTAACGGTTGGCATGTTGAATCATGCCAATGCTCAACAAAACATCATTCCTGATAATGGGTTTGAACTTGGCGATCTGAATCAATATTGGGCATATACATTCACACATCAGGAACATTCTAAGTTGAGTACAGTGAATCCTCATTCTGGAACTTATTGCCTGGAACTTGCTGGCTGGAATAATACTGCCAACCCAACCACTGACAGAGACGCTTCAAGGTTCCAGAAACTTGCCACTCCTTTTATCGTAGGTGCTACCTATCATTATTCATTCTGGATAAACCGGGGGCTTGCCGGAGGCCGTTCATATATCGGTATACAGTTTTTGGATGCTACCGGAGCTTACCTGGATGACAAATCGTACGATGCAAACTCAATTTTAAAAGTTAATGAATGGAAATTCTACGAAGCTACATTTGTTATGCCTGCCGGTGCCGTTAGTTGGGGGCCTTTTGCTTATGTCGAAGGACAGGCTGCAACTACCCTAAATAGTGTATTCCTTGATGATTTTTCGTTGGAGTTTGTACCTCAGAATATGATTGACAACCCGGGTTTTGAAACTGCAGGCCTTTTGGATGATACCTGGAACGGCGTAGGTTCAACAGACGGAACACTCTCTTTCGTTAGTACAAACACGCCTCATGCTGGCACTCATTGTCTTGAAATTGGTTCGCCAACAGCTGATGCAACCCGTTACCAGCAAATTTGGGGAGCCATTCCTGGCAATACCTATAAATATTCATTCTGGGTTAATCGCGGCCTCGGTGGGGCTGACTCTTACATCGGAATCGGATTTTTTGACATAGATGGAAACAATGTTGGTGATAATTCGATAGATGCAGGTTCAATTCAAAAGTCTGCTGACTGGCAATATTTCGAAGCATCATTTGTTTATACACCAAAAGCAGGTTACGACAGTTTTGGCCCATTTATTTACGTTAATGGTAGCGGCACAAATACCATATTGCTCGATGATTTTACTCTTTTAGATATGGGTGTTCAAACCGGTGTAAAAGCTTTGCCAGAATCAGATTTGAAACTTTATCCCAATCCAATCAGCAGAGGACAATCTTTAACTATAAATACAAATGGGATATCAGGCGAAAAGATAGTTTCTATGTATGATTTATCAGGAAGAATGATATTCTCAAAGAAACTGCAAAACACAGATTCGCAAACACTTGAAATTGACAGCAAGGTTAAGGCTGGATCGTATTTTGTCAGAATTGCTTCGGGCAAAAAAATTACATCAAAATTACTTATCATTCGGTAGATAATTATTCATCAATTCGCTCCTCATGATGTACACAGGTTCTGGTATGTTTTTCATATCGAACCTGTGTTTTATTTTGATAACGACAGAAAAACAGCTGCATTAGGTTGTTCAATCAGATGATTTTGTTAACGTCAACAAATTATTCTAACTTTGTGAAAAATTAGCTTAAAGTCAGAAAATGAGATTAGTTGATATTGCTAAAAAGGCCAATGTTTCCCTGGGAACTGTTGATCGGGTGGTAAACAAAAGAGGGAAAGTAGCGCCAAAAACCGAAAAAATCATCCTTGAAATCATCGCTGAATTTGGATATGAGCCAAACCTCAGGGCAAGCTCCCTTTCTTCAAAACGAAAAATAAAATTTGCCGTTTTGGCTCCCAAACCACAGGGTGAAGATTACTGGAAAAAAATTCTTTCGGGTATTGAATCGGCAGAAAAATCATTCGCAGAGTTTGGAATTGAGATACCAAAATATCTGTATGATGAGGAGGATGACATTCAATTTAAAGAACTGGCCTCGCAAATTCTGGAAGAACAGTATGATGGAGTAGTATTAGTACCGGTATTCCACAAAGAGGCCCGTGAGTTTGTCCATAATTTAGAAAAGAGGAATATTCCTTATGTATTTATCGATTCCGTAATTGACGGGACCTCTCCGCTTTGTTCTATCAGCCAGAACGATTTTCAAAGTGGTGTGCTGGCAGCAAAGTTTCTGAATTACTGCATGGAAGATGGGGACGAAATACTGATGGTAAGCCATTTATCGCATAC